>CAZRPW010000002.1:113909-115427 GCA_964601975.1 uncultured Bacteroides sp. | reverse complement strand
TTCAGGACTGGTCAGTGTGCAATTAAAAAGAGGCTGCCCCTTTTGAGACAGCCTCCATATACCCGTGACAAGCTTTAACATCACAACCCTATTCTCGCTTTAATCATCACCTGTCCCGGTTGTTTTTAATATTTACTGACAATTGCCACTGCCTGCTGAATCAGCCATTTCGTTACCACCAGTGGCGGGTGTGATCACCGCATCAATGACATGGATGACTCCATTGTCGGTTTCGATATCTGCTGTAGTCACCATGGCTTTATCTATGTAAACTTTACCATCGCTAATGCTTGCAGTTACTTTGGATCCGTTCAGGGTCACAATTTTCTGACCGTCGGAAAGATCTTTCGATTTTGCACTTGCACCTACTACATGATAGAGCAATATGCTGGCCAGATCACCTGTTGGGTCTTCAAGCAGCGCCTCAACTGTGCCTGCAGGCAAGGCTGCAAAGGCAGCATCTGTGGGAGCAAATACTGTAAAGGGCCCTTCCCCTCTAAGGTCATCCGCCAGTTCAGCTGCAATTACTGCTGCCTCCAGGGTGGTGTGGTCGGGACTGCCGACTATGATATCCACTACGGTGGTTTGAGAGAGTGTAAGGCTTGTAAAAAGAGCCATCATAAGGGCTGTCATGGTTCCCCTGATCGCTGCGACCCGGATTTGAACCTTCTTAAGAGATGAATTTGTTTTCATGGTAAAATGTTTAATATATAAGTTTGAACATTAAACAGAAAACAATTAATATTGTTTAATAATTAACATTAAATATTGAACACAAAATTCTAAACATCAGTAAATGAATGATATATAAATTCAGTTATTTATTCCTTTAACAATCGATGAGTTGTATAGCAGGAGCAAAATTGCCACATTTTTTGCACATTTGTGGTTCAAACCATGCCAATGATTCAAATAGGGGATAAGATTGTGAGCAAAGATCTCTTTGATCAGCATTTCATATGCGATCTCGGGAAGTGTGAGGGGAACTGTTGTGTGTTTGGAGATTCCGGGGCTCCTCTGGAGAATGATGAAGTGGATGTCCTTGAGGAGTACCTGGGGGATATTAAACCATTCATGAGGGAAGAAGGTCTGCGTGAAGTGAACAGGCAGGGAAGCTGGGTGATTGACAGGGATGGGGATAAGGTGACCCCGCTTGTGGGAGATGAGGAGTGTGCATATGTTGTATTTGAAAATGAGATTGCATGGTGTGCCATTGAAAGAGCCTACAAAGCCGGAAAGGTTCCTTTTCAAAAACCAGTTTCCTGTCATCTCTATCCGATCAGGGTAAATCCATTGAAGAATGGCGTGGCCCTGAACTATCACCGCTGGAGCATATGTGAACCGGCCCGCATCCTGGGTACAAAGGAGGGGGTGCCGGTTTTTAGATTTCTGAAGGATGCGATTACGAGGGCGTATGGGGAGGAATTTTATGAGGAAATGGAATTGGTTTATAGGGAAATAGGGAAATAGGGAAATAGCAATTAGTAAATAGGAAATGGTAAATAGCAATTAGTAAAT
>CAZRPW010000002.1:0-113809 GCA_964601975.1 uncultured Bacteroides sp. | reverse complement strand
GGGTAAGAGGGTAAGAAGGTAAATCAAAATGTATAAGATATGAAAGAGATTAAGCATTATGTTGAGTCGAACAAGGATCGTTTCCTGGAAGAGCTTTTTGAGTTGATCCGGATTCCATCCATTTCTGCCAAGCAGGAGGCAAAAGATGATATGCTTCGTACTGCGGAGTTTATTAAGAAGAGCCTGCTGGATGCAGGTGCCGATCATGCTGAGGTGAAGAAGACCATGGGGTGGCCTGTTGTTTATGGCCATAAAATGGTGGATAAATCACTTCCCACCGTTCTGGTTTACGGACACTATGATGTGCAACCGGTTGAGCCTCTTGATTTATGGGATTCTCCTCCCTTCGAACCTGAGGTTCGGGATGGCAAGATTTATGCCCGGGGTGCTGATGATGATAAGGGACAGATGTTCATGCATGTGAAGGCCTTTGAACTGATGAACCAGACAGGAACCCTCACATGTAATGTAAAGTTCATGATTGAGGGGGAAGAGGAGATTGGGTCTCCCAGTCTCAAGCAATTTTGTAAGGAGAATAAGGAGCTGTTAAAAGCCGATATCATCCTGATTTCTGATACCACCATGATTGCCCAGGATATCCCATCCATTACGGTAGGTTTGCGGGGACTTAGTTTCATGGAGGTTGAGGTAACGGGACCTAACCGCGATCTGCACTCCGGACTCTATGGAGGAGCGGTTGGAAATCCCGCCAACCTCCTTGCTAAAATGATAGCTTCTCTTACCGATGAGAATAATCATATTACCATTCCTGGTTTTTACGATGATGTAATGGAGGTGTCTGAGTCTGAGCGAGCCGAAATGTCCAAGGCTCCCTTTAATTTAGAGAACTATAAAAAGGCCCTGGATATTGATGAGGTAGTTGGAGAGAAAGCTTATTCGACCAACGAACGGACTGGTATTCGTCCAAGCCTGGATGTAAATGGTATCTGGTCGGGATATATTGGAGAAGGTGCAAAGACCGTGCTTCCTTCAAAGGCCTATGCCAAGATATCAATGAGGCTTGTGCCCAACCAGAAATCGGAAAAGATTGACGAATTGTTTATTAAGCATTTTGAAAGTATTGCTCCGAAGGGCACCAAGGTGAAGGCAAGGAGTCTGCATGGGGGCCAGGGATATGTGACGCCGATCGATTTTCCTGCTTACAGAGCCGCAGCAAAGGCTGTTGAAGAGAGCTTTGGGAAATCACCCATTCCCGTGAGGAGTGGTGGTAGTATTCCTATAGTTTCGGATTTTGAAGAGGTGTTGGGGATTAAGTCGATCCTGCTGGGCTTCGGACTTGATTCGGATGCCATTCATTCGCCCAATGAGAACTACCCGCTTTTTAATTTCTATAAGGGGATAGAAACAATTCCGCTCTTTTATAAATATTTTCTGGAAGAGATGAAGTAGAAAAATCTTTTGTGTAAAATTCATGAGCCGTATCCGCCCTGGTGGATACGGTTTTTTTGTTGGAAAGTAAAAAACCGGCAGTAAAGTGTTAAAAAAGAAGGGTATTTGGATTAAAAAAAGCAAAATAAATTTTTTTTGGGGTAAAATTAGGGGGTGGAAATAAAAAAGAACATATATTTGCAACAGAATGCCCAAAAAAATGTACTAACTTAAATTTAAAATTATGGCGGTTATCAGGTTTAAAGCACTTGAGAAGGTTTTCAACAGGGAACCCAATCATGTAGCTCCCCCATCCGACAAAACTTCGGATTATTATGCGATCAATGTATTCGACAAGGTGAAAATGCAAAAGTACCTTTCAAAGGATGCATTTAATCATGTGATGGATGCAATGGATAAAGGAACTTCTATTGACAGAAGAAAAGCAGATTCAGTTGCTGCAGGGATGAAGTCCTGGGCAATTGAAAGGGGAGCTACCCACTATACTCACTGGTTTCAGCCCTTGACTGGCGGAACAGCCGAGAAGCATGATGCCTTTATTGAAGTTAGTCCCAATGGAGGTGTTGTGGAAATTTTTGCCGGTGGTGCATTGGCGCAGCAGGAGCCTGATGCTTCCTCCTTCCCCAGTGGTGGAATCAGGAATACTTTTGAGGCTCGTGGATATACAGCATGGGATCCCACATCACCTGCTTTTATTATTGATAATACCCTTTGTATTCCCACGGTATTCATTTCATATACAGGTGAAGCTCTAGACCATAAAACACCCTTGCTGAAGACCCTGAATGTGATTGACAAGGCAGCTACCGATGTTTGTCAGTTATTTGATAAAAATGTTACAAAAGTACAGGCCAATCTGGGTTGGGAGCAGGAGTACTTCCTTATTGATGAGGCTCTTTATTATGCCAGACCCGACCTGGCGCTGACTGGTCGCACATTGATGGGTCATGCATCAGCCAAAGACCAGCAGCTGGATGACCATTATTTTGGTTCAATCCCTGAAAGGGTAACTGCATTCATGCATAATTTGGAGTCTGAATCCTATAAACTTGGGATTCCTGTGATGACCCGTCACAACGAGGTAGCGCCTAACCAGTATGAACTTGCTCCGGTATTTGAGGAGTGTAACCTGGCAGTGGATCACAACGCATTGATAATGGACTTGATGAAGAAGGTGTCAAGACATCATGGGTTCAGGGTGTTATTCCACGAAAAGCCCTTCAAGGGAATCAATGGAACAGGGAAACACAATAACTGGTCTCTATCTACTGATACGGGTGTAATTCTTCATAAACCAGGAAAAAACCCAAAATCGAATCTTCAGTTTCTTACCTTCGTTGTAAATACGGTCAAAGCGGTGTATGATCACCAGGATCTGCTGAGAGCCAGTATTTCAACAGCTACCAATGCGCATAGACTGGGAGCCAACGAGGCTCCGCCGGCCATCCTGTCTTGTTTCCTGGGATCGGAAGTTTCAGCCATGCTCGATCAGCTGGAAGAGCAGGTTACCAATAGAAAGATGACCCCCGATGAGAAGACAGCACTGAAGCTGGATATTGGTAAAATTCCTGAAATTCTGCTGGATAATACGGACAGGAACCGAACTTCTCCTTTTGCATTTACGGGTAATCGTTTCGAATTCAGGGCTGTAGGGGGGAGTACAAACCCGGCCATGCCCATGACTGCTCTGAATGCTGCTGTAGCTGCTCAGCTTATTGAGTTTAAAAAGGAAGTTGATCAACTGGTTGAAAGTGGAGTTAAAAAGGACGAAGCCATATTCCAGGTGCTTCGTGAATATATAATTGCCTCCAAGGCAATTCGTTTCGAAGGTGATAACTACAGCGAAAGCTGGGTGAAGGAGGCTGAGAAGCGCGGTCTGACGAATGTTACCGATGTCCCTGAAGCGCTTTCAGCATACCTGTCCGATAAATCAAAGAAGCTATTCTTTGATCTGGGGATTTTCACGGAGTCAGAGATTGAAGGCCGTGTGGAGGTACTCTTTGAGGAGTATATGAAGAAAATTCAGATTGAAGCCAGGGTATTGGGAGATTTGTCTCTGAATCACATTGTTCCCACAGCTGTTAAGTATCAGAACAGGTTGATGGAGAATGTCCTTGGACTTAAGGAGATTTACGGTGAAGAGTTTAAGTCACTTGCCGGGAACAGAATCGAGCTGATTAAGGAGATTTCGGATCATGTTACAGCTATTAAGGTAGGCGTAAATGACATGGTTGAAGCAAGGAAGGTTGCCAATAAGTTGGAGGATGAGAAGGAGAAAGCCAGGCAGTATTCCAAAGTTATTGCTCCATTCCTGGATAAGATCCGTTATCACATCGATAAACTGGAACTGATTGTGGATGACGAGATCTGGCCACTTCCCAAGTACAGAGAACTGTTGTTTTCAAGCTAAGCAAACCCTACCTATCCATAATTCCAGGGGCTGCTCCGCTACGGCGGAACAGCCCCTTTATAATTTTCAGGGCGATACTTCCTCTTGGAAGTTATATGTAAGGGTTTGTGTGCAAATATTTTAAGGGAGATCCTTATTCATCCCCTGGGGCCAATATTTCATTGAATTCTCCGTTTTATATTCATCGAAAAAAAAGGTAATTTTATCGAATTGTAAAACGGGCACGACTATGCATAAATTCATGAGATCGATTTTTCCGGCCCTTCTGGCCATTCTTATACTAGCAGTTCCGGTATCGGGGCAGAAAAAACAAAAAGATTCAAGAGCTCAGGCAGCTTTCGATGCAGGTGAGTATTTTGGAGCTATTGATCTGTACAAGGATGCTTACGCAAAAGTTGACAAGGAACAGAAAACAGCTATATTTTTCAAGATAGGAGAGTGTTACAGGATTATTGGAGATGCAAGGTCCTCGGCACTCTGGTATAAGAAGGCCGTTCGTGAGGAGTACCAGGATCCGATCATCTTTCTGCGATATGGCCAGGTTCTTCTTATGAATGAACAGTATGAGGATGCCGTTGAAGAGTTTAAGAAATACAAGGAACTGGTTCCCGACGACCCCCGTGGTGAGATCGGAATCCAATCCTGCGAAGCTGCGATTGTCTGGGCGGAGAATCCCACTGGATATATCGTGGAGAATATGAGAGTTTTTAATTCCCGCGAGAGAGATTTCAGCCCTGCATATATAAATGAGGATTATACAGAAGTGTACTTTACTTCGACACGGGAAGATGCAACGGGCAGTGAAACTCATGGTGCAACCGGACAGAGTTTTGCAGATATTTTTTCTTCGTCTATGGACCGGAAAGGCAAGTGGAGTATTCCGGTGCCCGTGGAGAGTCTGAATTCGGAGTTTGAAGACGGGACACCCTGCATTTCATCTGATTTCTCGCAGATCTATTTTACGCGGTGTAAAAAGGGAAAGAGTCAGCAATTGGGTTGCCAGATATTTAAATCAAAGTCGGATGGAACGAGCTGGCAAGAGGCCTCTGCTGTTTTTGAAGAATTTGGAGATAGCATTTCAACTGCTCATCCAGCGATCTCGCCAGATGATAACATCCTTTATTTTGTCTCCGACATGCCAGGTGGGGTGGGGGAAAACGACATCTGGAAAGTGAGCCGCGAAGACGGTGCCTGGGGAGAGCCTGTGAATCTGGGGGAGGAGATTAATACCCCCGGAAATGAACTTGCGCCCTTTGTACACCCTGATGGGACCCTGTATTTTTCTTCTGACAGCCGTGTTGGATTGGGTGGACTGGATATTTTTAAAGCTTCCAGGGATGAGACCGGTGGGTGGCTTGTGGAAAATATGAGGCCCCCTATTAACTCCCCGGAAGATGATTTCGGAATTACATTTGAGGGTGATCTTGAAAGGGGATTCTTTAGCTCTGCCCGCAAGGGAAGAGGCAATGATGAGTTGTTTTCTTTTGTTCTGCCACCTCTTGTTTTTGCCGTGAACGGGGTTGTAAAGGATGAAAGGACCGACCAGGTTCTTCCTGCTTCAAAGGTGAAAACTGTAGGTAGCGACGGGATAACAGTTGAGAGTACCACCGGTGATGACGGAACTTTCCGGTTTATGCTGAAAGCAGCCACTGATTATGTTTTTATTGCAAGCCAGGAGGGTTACCTGAACGGAAAGGAGCGGGAGTCGACACGCGGGATTGATCAGAGCAGGGAATTTGATGTTACCATTTACCTGTCTTCCACAAAGAGGGTTATAGAATTGCCTAATATCTTTTACGATTTTGCAAAATGGGATTTAAGACCCGAGTCCATGGTCTCTCTTGATAACCTTGTGGAAACCCTGGATGATAATCCAAATGTGACCATCGAACTTATGTCTCATACCGACTCCAGGGGTACTCCTGCTGACAACCAGGAATTGTCGCAAAAGAGGGCCCAGTCTGTTGTGGATTATCTTATATCCAAAGGAATTCATTCTGATCGTTTGCAGGCAAAGGGATATGGAGAGTCTCAGCCTAAAGTGGTAGATGAAAAGGTGATTGCAGATCATCCTTTCCTTGCACTGGGGGATGTACTCACCGATGATTTTATTAAGCAGCTCGAGAGTCCCGAACTTCAGGAGAAAGCACATCAGGTGAACAGGAGAACTGAATTCAGGGTGCTGACCACTGACTATATTCCGAAAAATTAATCTTAATGAGTAGCTCTTACCGCTATTTGCAGCGTGGTGTTTCCTCTGGAAAAGAGGATGTACACAAGGCCATCAAAAATGTCGACAAGGGATTATTCCCTAATGCATTCTGTAAAGTCATTCCCGATATGCTTACAGGCGATTCTGATTATTGCATGGTAATGCATGCCGACGGGGCCGGCACCAAGTCATCTCTGGCCTATATCTACTGGAAAGAGACAGGTGACCTGTCTGTATGGAAGGGAATTGCCCAGGATGCTATTGTTATGAATCTGGATGATCTGCTGTGTGTGGGTATCACGGGAGACATATTATTGTCATCCACTATAGGGCGTAACAAGAATAAGATTCCCGGGGAAGTGATATCAGAAATTATCAATGGGACGGAAGAGATTCTGGAAAATTTGCGTGGGATGGGTGTTCCTGTCTATAGTACTGGAGGGGAGACTGCTGATGTTGGAGATCTTGTAAGGACCATCATTGTAGATTCCACTGTGGTAGCAAGATCCAGAAGGGATGAAATTATCGAAAACAAAATTGTACCTGGCCAGGTTATTGTTGGGCTCTCATCCTCTGGACAGGCCAGCTATGAGGACTCTTATAACGGGGGCATGGGAAGCAATGGACTTACATCCGCGCGGCACGATGTATTTGCAGCCTACCTGGCTGCAAAATACAAGGAAAGCTACGATCCTGAGCTACCCGAGTCACTTGTATACAGCGGAAGCCGGTCGCTTACGGATATGGTGGAGGAGCTAGGTGTTGATGTGGGTAAGCTAGTGCTTTCACCCACCCGAACCTACGCGCCGGTAATCAGGGAAGTTGTAGAAAAGTATCGTAGTCAGATCGGCGGTATGATTCACTGTTCTGGTGGTGCGCAGACCAAGGTGCTTCACTTTACTGATAAGGTACACGTTATTAAGGATAATTTATTTCCGGTACCTCCACTGTTCAGGATGATCCAGCAGGAGTCTGGAACCCCCTTGAAGGAAATGTACCAGGTCTTTAATATGGGGCATCGTTTTGAAATCTATACCGATGAAGCTTCGGCGGATGGGATTATTGCAATTGCCGGTAAATATGGTATTGAAGCGCAGGTGGTTGGAAGGTGTGAGCCCTCGGATCAGAAAAAGCTTACCATTAAGGTTGCAGAGGGCGCGTTTATTTACAAGTAATTAAATAGCATGGCATGGGAGAGAATATGATACTGGCCAGACTTGAAGGGGTTAAGGCAAGGTTTGAAGAAGTGGGGCAGCTGATTACTGATCCGGCTATCATAAGCGACATGAAAAAGTATGTGAAGCTGAATCGTGAATATAAACAGCTGGAACCTGTAATTGAGGCATATGAGATCTTCAAAAATCTTCTGACTAATATCGACAGCACAAAGGAGATGTTGGCCGATGAGGCAGACGAGGAGATGAGGGAGATGGCCAAGGAGGAGCTGGATCTTTACCTGCAGCAGGTTGGTCCGCTGGAGGAGGAGATAAAATTACTTCTGCTTCCAAAGGATCCCGAAGATGAGAAGGCCGCGATCGTTGAGATTCGTGCAGGAACAGGAGGGGATGAGGCGAGTATTTTTGCCGGGGATCTTTACCGCATGTATTCCAAGTATTTTGAATCTATGGGATGGAAGGCCACCACCACCAGTTTCACAGAAGGAACAGTAGGGGGTTTTAAGGAGATCATCATGGATGTTACCGGGACTGGTGTTTACGGGATCATGAAGTATGAATCCGGCGTACACCGGGTTCAGCGCGTTCCTCAAACTGAAACCCAGGGAAGGGTGCACACTTCAGCTGCAACGGTGGCTGTACTTCCCGAGGCGGAGGATTTTGAAATTGAGGTGAAGCAATCAGATATCAGGAAAGATACTTACTGCTCATCAGGGCCTGGCGGACAGTCTGTGAATACAACTTATTCAGCTATCAGGCTTACACACATTCCTACCGGAATCGTTGTAACCTGCCAGGATCAGAAGTCACAGATTAAGAACCTGGATAAGGCCATGAAAGAGCTGAGGACAAGGCTTTATAACCTGGAGTACCAGAAACACATGGATGAGATTTCATCCCAGCGAAAAACCATGGTATCATCGGGCGACCGCTCGGCAAAGATCAGGACCTATAACTATTCACAGGGACGGGTGACTGATCATCGGATCAACCTGACCTTATATAACCTGCAGGCAATTATTAATGGAGATTTGAAGGAGATCATAGAGAAGCTGCAGATGGCTGAGAACGCAGAGCGTTTGAAGGAGAGTGGCATGTAGTAAGATAGAAATATGTTTTCACCTAAAACCTGAGCGAATGAATGCCGAAGAATTATTCAGGAATATCCAGAGGAAGAAGAGTTTTCTTTGTATAGGACTTGATACAGATTTCAAGAAAATCCCCAGGATGCTGCTTGACTCTGAATACCCCATCTTCGAATTCAACAAGCGTATTATAGATGCCACTGCCGATTTGGCTGTTGCCTATAAGCCCAATCTAGCCTTTTACGAGACTATGGGAGCTGCCGGCCATATGAGCCTTGAGATGACCATCAATCATATCAGGACAAAGCACCCCGATCTTTTCATTATCGCCGATGCAAAGCGCGGTGATATTGGAAATACTTCCCGTATGTATGCCAATGCTTATTTTAAGACCCTGGACTGCGATGCCATCACGCTTTCTCCCTACATGGGCTATGACAGTATTTCTCCTTTTCTGGAGGAAGAGGGCAGGTGGGCGATTTTGTTGGCTCTCACCTCTAATGAGGGCTCGGCCGACTTCGAACAACTGGAATTAGCTAATGGTTCGCAATTATTCGAACAAGTAATCAAGACCTCATCCGAGTGGGGAAGTGTTAATAATACGATGTATGTCGTTGGGGCTACCAAGGCAAGCGAGCTGGCAAATATCAGGAAACTGATTCCGGAACATTTTCTCCTGGTGCCTGGCGTGGGAAGCCAGGGTGGGAGTCTCCAGGATGTGGCGGAATATGGAATGAATGACCGTTGCGGTTTACTGGTTAACGCCAGCAGATCCATAATCTATGCTGACGGAACCAACAGGTTTGAGGAGGCTGCAAACGAACAGGCAGCCATATTGCAGAAGCAGATGGAATCAGCGCTCAAGGACAAGAATCTGATTTAGAGAACCAGTTCTTTCACTTTTCCGGCTGCCTCTTCAAGTGTGATGGCCGAATGAACTTCAAGCCCCGAGTTATCGATCAGCACCTTTGCTTCCTGTGCGTTGGTACCCTGTAGCCTGACGATTACCGGAATATCTATCTGGCCAATGGATTTATAGGCATCAACCACACCCTGGGCAACCCGGTCACATCTCACAATTCCTCCAAAAATATTAATCAGGATTGCTTTTACTGCGGGATCCTTTAGAATAATCCTGAAGCCGGCTTCCACGGTCTGGGCATTGGCTGTTCCGCCCACATCCAGGAAATTGGCAGGTTCACCGCCAGAGAGCTTTATAATGTCCATGGTGGCCATTGCCAGTCCGGCTCCGTTCACCATGCAGCCGACATTGCCGTCGAGCTTAATGAAATTAAGGTTGAATTTACCTGCTTCCACCTCTGTGGGGTCCTCTTCGTTCAGATCGCGCATTGCAGCGTAATCTGGGTGCCGATAGAGGGCGTTATCGTCGATATTCACCTTTGCATCTGCAGCCATAATGTGATTATCGGAAGTTTTAAAGACAGGGTTGATCTCAAAGAGGGATGAGTCGGACTTTTCATATGCCAGGTATAGCGCTGATACAAATTTCACCATCTCCTTGAATGCCTGACCCGACAGCCCAAGGTTAAAGGCTACCTGCCTGGCCTGGTAGGGCAATATTCCCACCGAGGGGTCAACTTCCTCCTTGAAAATCAGATGAGGGGTTTTTTCTGCAACAGTTTCAATGTCCATGCCTCCTTCAGTGGAGTACATGATTATGTTTTTTCCCGAATCCCGGTTTAGCAGCACGCTCATGTAGAATTCCTGGGGCTCTGATTCTCCGGGATAGAAAATCCCCTGTTCAATAAGAATCTTGTGAACTACCTTCCCTTCAGGGCCTGTCTGGTGCGTTACCAGGGTCATCCCGAGTATATCTTTGGCATAGCTTTTTACTTCTTCCAGGGAGCGGGCAATCTTTACGCCGCCTCCTTTTCCACGTCCACCTGCATGAATCTGGGCTTTCACAGCCCAGGTGTCCGCACCGGTTTCACTACCAATCTGTTTGGCTGCTTCAACAGCTTCCTCGGGTGTGTGCGCTACAGCTCCTGAGGGAACGGCTACTCCAAATTGCTTTAATATCTGTTTTCCCTGAAATTCGTGTATGTTCATAATTGAAAGTGCTTGGTTCCAATTCTTCAAAATTAGCAATATTATTGAGTAAATTCGTTCAAAATTTTTAGTGCAATGAGAAAGCTAAGGAATGAAGAACTGGAGCGTCTGAGTGTTGGCGATTTTAAGAAAGCCAGTAAGATTCCGGTAATTGTCGTTCTTGACAATGTCAGGAGCCAGAATAATGTGGGTTCGGTTTTTCGTACCGCTGATGCCTTCCGCCTGGAGGGTATAGTTCTCTGTGGGATTACTTCTACCCCTCCGCACAGGGAAATTCATAAAACTGCCTTGGGTGCCACAGAATCAGTTGAGTGGAGGTATGTTGAGGAGACGGTAGAGGCTATCAGGGAGTTGAAGCAGGAGGGATATACAATTTTTTCGGTGGAACAGGCTGAGGGCTCTCTTTCCCTTGAGAAAATTGAATTGAAGCCCGATCAGAAAGTGGCCCTGGTATTTGGCCATGAGATCAGAGGGGTGGATCAGATAGTACTTGATCATAGTCACCACTGCCTTGAAATTCCCCAGTATGGGACGAAGCATTCACTGAATATCTCCGTCTCAGCCGGAATCGTAATCTGGGAGGTCTTCCGCAAGTTTAAAATCTAATCGGGCTGCTGAAAGACATAAGTTACATGCAAGCATTAATCGATTATATAGAACGATTTGTCAGGCTCGATCCGCAAGCAATCATCGCATTAAATAATCTTGCTGAAATTGAGGTCTATAAGAAAAATGAGCATATTCTTGAGTCCGGACAACGATGTAACAAGATATGGTTTCTTAAAAAAGGGCTGGTGAGAAAATATCACATTCATGAGGGCAAAGAAATAACCACCTGGATTCATATCGAAAATGACACATTTACTTCCCTGCAAAGTTATGCCCAGAACATTCCCTCTGTTGAATTCATGCGGGCATGTGAAGAAAGCGAAGTAATCAGTATTACCAAATCGAATAGTGAGAAACTTGTGGAATTCCCCCCATTTGTGGCTTTTAGTACTGCGTTGATGGAACATCAATTTGTGAATACTGATAAGTATACCAGAGCTCTGAAGCAACGGGATGCGAAAGGTAAATATGAATACCTGTGTGAAATTGCCCCTGAAATTATAAAAAGGGCCAAATTAGGCCATATCGCATCAATACTTGGAGTAAGCCAGGAAACCTTAAGCAGAATCAGAAAAGGCTGATTTTTTGACTTAGATCAAAAGAATTATTTGCTTTCCTGTTTTTCTTTGTAAAATGAGATTTGAATTTTCCGGTGTTTTACAGGAATTGATTGAAAAAGCTGTAAATGGTCAGTCATATGATGTTGATTACATAATGGATAAACTGGATGTTGATTCAACATTGGCAATGACCCGCTATGTGGATTTTGCTTTGAGCCTTGTTGAGGATCCAGCTGGAATTGAACGGATAAAATTCTATTTGTTCAAAGGAAAGTTGATACAGAGAAACTATGCCAGCTTATTTCTAAACCGGCGCGGTGACTGGAAACCTGTAAGGCAGGCATATGAAGAAGGGCTAATTGACGAAATTCAAGCATATGCCCGGTAAAGGTGTTTATAGAAAAGGCGTATACCCTGATTTCGTAATTTCAGTATGTCACCTACGGGTGACTAAGTCCTGATTTAGTGACTGAATGATTGCGGGGAACGATACACCTTTAATATTGGCCTTATAAAGTGAGGATCTTCCTAAAAGCAAAAAGAGGTTGTCCGCTAAGCAGACAACCTCTTTTTTATTATAATATTATGGGTTACTCAACGATGGCTTTGAATTCAGCTTCTTCCCAAAGGGCAGCAAATTCAACGTCCTTCTTGGCTTTATCCTTCATGTACTGAGGACTTTTGCAAGTTTCAGTAGCTTTCTTCAGGTTTTCGTAGGCCACTTCCGGCTTGTCCTGGCTGGCTGCAATAACGGCCAGCAGGTAAGAACGGTAAGGAGTTTCCTGATCGAGGTTGGCGGCAATTCTCCATGCGCCTTCACTGTCACCCTTCAGGTAGGTGGCAAGTGCGAGGTTATAGGAAGGTTTGTTTCCGAAGTAATTGATGGCACTTTCATAATCACCTTCAATCAGGTTAACAATACCGAGGTTGTAGTTAACTTTTTCTCCTGCACCAAGAGAAGCAGTGAAAGCTTCTTTTGCACCTTCAACATCGTCTTTATTCAGCGCAACAGCACCAAGGTTATTGTTGACGTTGTCGTTGTCTTTCAGGGCTTTAGCGGCGTCGAAAGCAGCGGCAGCTTCATCGACTTTACCCATCTCGAAGAGTATAACACCCTTGTTGTTGTGAGCGCGTACACATTTAGGAGCTACCTGGGCAGCTTTAGTATAAACGGCCAGTTTGGTTTCCAGATCATCTACCAGGGTAGCGGTATAGAGAAGTTCTTCCAGGGTCAGGGTATCAACGTTGCTACTCCAGAGCTCTAAAAGTTCCTTATCACTCCATCCAATTTTCTCCATATTTACAGTGAACTTGGATCTTCTCAGCTGGGGAAGAATCTCTTCAGCAATCACCTCAAAAGCAGCAGAAAGGTTTTTGATTTCCTGCTCACGCACAACCGGGTCGGAGTGCATACTGAGTACTCTAAGGATCATTTCTTTGTCCTGGATATTGGATGCTTCCATCAGAACTTTGAATCCTTCCCAATCTTCAGGAGTGGCAAGCATGCTCATTAATTCTTCAGCTACATCAATCTTAGCTTTTTTAAGTTGACCATTGAGGTATTTCTCAGCAGTCTTCTGACGTTTGTCAGCCAATTTGGTATTGAGATCAATCTCACCGTCGGGAGAAGCATAAGCTGAAATTTCAATTCCTTTCATATCAAGTCTCTCATTTTCATTGGCAGCCTTGATGGTTTCGTTCAGCCCCTTCATCTCTTCTTTGCCCATCTCTGATTTGCGGACGTCAGCCCTGTTGATCACATATTTGATGTCTGCTTCATATGATTCAGGAACAATCTGCTTAAAGTTGTCGCTGAAGGAGAGCAATTCAGCTTTCTTGGATACAAGACCTGCTGTGGCCTTAATTCCGTCAGCAACCTTAACCTCACCCAAAGGAGTCTCTTTGTCCTTAATAGCGGCAGTGATCTGGTAGTAGAGTTCGGAAACAGCCATTGCCTCTTCGTAAGGAAGACTGATTTCGTGAGCAACAGAACCACCTGTGTCAAAACTGATAGGCTTGTTGTTAGCAGTTACATCCTGACCCTGCAGTACCAGCGGATCAAGCTTTTTTTCGCCACCTTCATATTTCAAGACGGGAGTAAGAGTAACAATGGCTTTTTTGTTGAAATACTTTGCAGGGTATTTAGCAGTAATGGTAGCATCTACTGTTCCACCGTGCATTTCAAGAACAGTCGGATTGACGGTGTAAGAGACAAGGTCAGCTTCCTTGATCATTTTATTCACGCCGCCACAACTGCTGAGGAACGCTGCAACAAGTAAAAAAATCGCAGAGATTTTAAGGTTTTTCATAACAATCAGGTTATTTGTTTAATACTTAATGATTTCAGTGGTTATATTAATTGGATGCAAATTTAGTAATGTTTTTGATAAAATTATAAAAATATATGTTGAATGGCCTATAAATGTTACAAAATTCGCATATTCATTCCATCCCTGTACTCTCCTTCAAAGATAAGCTTTTTTATGCTCTCGTAATCTGAAATATTATTTACAAAGTCAAGAGCACTGGTGTCGATCACCAGGAGCTTCATTTCAGTTTGAGATTTGAAGAAGCCAAAGTAGCCATCCTGAACTTCTTTGAGGTACTGAGGACTTATGTTTTTTTCGTAATCCCGTCCCCTTTGTCTAATGTTTTCAAGCAGTCTTTCGACGGGAAGGTGAAGATAAACATAGAGATCGGGTCTGGGGGCCTGCAGGTTGATAATGGAGAAAAGTTTCTCAAAGAGCACCATCTCATCATCTTTCAGGTTATGCTTGCTGAAAATGAATGATTTGGCCAGGTAGTAGTCGCTTATGATTCCCTGCCCGAAAAGGTCGGGATGGCCCAATTCCTTTTTAATTTGCTGATAGCGTTCCGAAAGGAAGGAGAGTTCAACCTGAAGCGCATAGCGCTCGGGTTCTTCGTAAAACTTGGCCAGGAAGGGATTCTCGTTGAATTGTTCGAGAATGAGCCTGCTGCCCGAATCTTCAGCCAGCATGGTTGAAAGGCTGGTCTTCCCGGCCCCAATGTTTCCTTCGATTGCTATGTAGTTGTATCTCAATTAAATGTAAATCTTATGTTTCCTTATGTAAAATAGAAAAACTTGTCGTGAAAAGGACGTACACGACAAGTTTTTTTATATAATTTCCTGCTTAAGACAGGTACATGGAATATTACTTGAATGCAGGGACTACATCCATGTTATGCAGGATGAAGGACCATACATCGGAATATTCGGCTATCACCTTATCAGTGGGCTTCCCTGCTCCGTGACCAGCATCCGTGTTGATCCGGATCATAACCGGATTCTTACCCCTGTATTTCTCCTGCAGGGTGGCGGCATATTTAAAGGAATGTGCCGGTACAACCCTGTCGTCATGGTCGCCTGTTGTCACCAAAACTGCAGGATAATTAAGGTTTTCAGATATATTATGCAGGGGGGAATAGCCCAGCAGATATTCAAATTGCGCTGCATCATCCGAGCTTCCATAGTCGACTGTCCAGTAACGACCAATGGTGAACTTATGGAAACGAAGCATGTCCATCACACCCACCATGGGAATAGCTGCGGCAAACAGTTCCGGACGCTGGTTAATCACAGCTCCGATCAGCAGGCCGCCGTTGGACCCTCCGTAACAAGCCAGCTTTTCCGGGGAACAGAAATTTTCATCAATCAGGTATTCGGCAGCTGCAATGAAATCATCAAAAACATTTTGTTTCTGCAGGACGGTCCCTGCCATATGCCATTCTTCTCCGTATTCGCCTCCGCCACGGATATTTGCAAGGGCGAAAACACCTCCCTGTTCCAGCCATACGGCACGTGTGGTACTGAAGGAGGGGGTCATTGAAATATTGAAACCACCATAACCGTATAGAAGGGTGGGGTTGTTTCCATCCAGTTTCAGTCCTTTTTTGTGTACGATGAACATGGGGATTTTGGTTCCGTCCTTGCTGGCATAGAATACCTGTTTCGTTTCATAGGCGTCGGAGTCAAAGTCAACTTCCGGAGCATAAAATACTTCCGCTTTGTTTTCTGCAATATTGTACCTGAATGTTGTTGTGGGGTAATTGAATGATGTAAAGCTGTAAAAAGCAATATTGTCTTCAACTTTGCCATTGAATCCTCCCAAAGAACCGATTCCGGGAACCGCTACTTCATGCAGAAATGTTCCGTCCAGTTCGTATACGCTGGCAGAGTTATAGGCATCTTTGATAAAGGAGGCGATGATTTTACCTCCTGCAAAAGTTGCAGATTCCAGCACATTCTTCTCATGCTCGGGTATGATGTCCACCCAGTTCTCCTGCCCGGGATTATTCAAATCAATGGCTACCAGCCTGTAAAGGGGGGCATTATTATTGGTGAGGACATAAAGTGAATTCTTATAGTTTTCGATGGGAATATAATCGTTTTCGAAGTCTTCGTCAATCCATGTAAAGTCTTTATCATCCAGCCCTGCTCTCTTAAAAGCCAGTGAATTCCCGCTGGTTGACTCATATGCAGAAAGGATCATATAAGCCTCGTCGTCGGTCGTCCCCATATGAAAGCTACGGTCTGGATGCGCTTCATCTTTATATATAAGTATATCCTCTGACTGGGGCGTTCCGATTTGATGATAGTACGCTTTGGAGTTTTTATTTTCTCCTTTCAGTTCATCACCCTCTGACGGCTTGTCGAAACGGGTGTAGAAAAAACCGTTTTTATACCACGAGACCCCCGAATTTTTGATCCACTCTAAGTGATCATCCAGATCTAAGCCTGTTTCAGCATCTCTTATGAAAAACTCTCTCCAGTCTGAGCCTCCCTTGGAAATCCCGTAGGCTGCATACTTATGGTCGTGCGAAAAACTTAATCCTGCCAGGGATATGGTTCCGTCTTCGGAGAATGTATTGGGATCAAGAAATACTTCGCCCTCTTCTTCCAGGCTATGCTTTTTGTAGATAATATTCTGATTCTGGAGGCCACTGTTGTAACTGTAAATGTAAAATTCGCCCTCCTTACTGGGAGTCCCCATTTTCGGATAGTTCCAGATTTCAGTCATCCTTTCTTTAAGTGCATCCCTGAAAGGAATCTGGTCCAGATAGGAAAATGTTAATTCATTCTGGGCCTTGACCCAGGCAGCGGTCTCTTCTGACATGTCATCCTCCAGCCAGCGGTATGGATCCGGAACCTCGGTGCCGTGATAGTTGTCTAGAACATCTCCTTTCCTGGTTTCAGGGTATTCGAAGGATGGTTGGGTACAGCTCATGGCCATCAGAATTATTGCGATCAGTGCAGCGTATTTCATGAGGGTGGTTTTGAATTAGTAAAGACCGAAATTATTAAAACCCTTGATGGAATACAACAGCTACAACTATGCTGTTTAATATGAAATAAAAAAGCCCCGTTCAATACAGAACGAGGCTTTAAATTTACTTTGTTGCTCATTAATCTTTCTCAGGTTTCGGCAGCAATGCTTTCCTTGAAAGTTTCAGTTTACCGCTCTTTTCATCTACGGCAATCAGTTTTACCTCAATCTCCTGACCTTCTTTGAGTACTTCTTCAACTTTCTCAAGTCTTCTATGCTCAATTTCGGAGATGTGCAGGAGTCCGTCTTTTCCGGGGAGAATCTCAACAAAGGCTCCGTAAGGAGTGATGGTCTTGACTTTTCCGGTATATACAGTGCCTGCTTCAGGTACGGCAACGATTCCCTTGATCCAGTTCATAGCAGCGTCGATGGCTGCTTTGTCTACAGCAAATACATCAACCAGACCAATGTTGTCGATCTCTTCAATTGTAATTGTACTGTTGGTCTGTGCCTGGATTTCCTGGATTACTTTTCCGCCAGGTCCGATTACGGCGCCAATCATATCTTTGGGAATCTCGATTCTCTGGATCCTTGGAGTATGCGGTTTATAATCTTCATTTGGAGCAGTCATGGTCTTTGCGATCTCGTCGAGGATGTGTAAGCGACCAGCTTTGGCCTGTTCCAGTGCCTGTGAGAGGATTTCGTAAGAGAGCCCTTCCACCTTGATGTCCATTTGGGTGGCGGTGATTCCGTCACGTGTTCCTGTTACTTTAAAGTCCATATCACCCAGGTGGTCTTCGTCACCCAGTATATCGGAGAGAACTGCAAATTTATCAGAGTCCTTATCGGTGATAAGTCCCATTGCAATTCCTGAAACAGGCTTTTTAATTTTTACCCCTGCGTCCATTAAGGCCAGAGTTCCGGCACATACAGTGGCCATGGATGATGATCCGTTGGATTCCAGGATGTCTGAAACAATCCTGAGTGTGTAAGGCATTTCATCTGGTGAGGGAAGGATTCCTTTCAGCGCCCTGTGAGCCAGGTTTCCGTGTCCAACTTCCCTGCGGCTTGTTCCCCTGTTCGGGCGAGCATCGCCGGTGGAGAAAGCGGGGAAATTATAATGGAGCAGAAATTTGTCATTTCCTTTTTTGAGCACATCATCGATGAGTTTGGCATCCATTTTTGTGCCGAGGGTTACAGTAGTGATGGATTGAGTTTCACCCCTTGTGAATACTGCGGAACCATGTGCTGAGGGCAGGTAATCAACTTCACTCCAGATGGGGCGGATCTCGTCAGTTTTTCTTCCGTCAAGGCGAACGGCCTCATCGAGAACAACCCGGCGTACTGCTTCTTTTTCCACATCATGATAATACTTTCCAATCAGGCCGGCATCCACTGTACCCTCTTCACCCGCTTCTTCGGTGAGTTTGGCAATGAATTCTTCCTTAATTTTTCCAAAATTATCGCTTCTTGCATGCTTGTCAGCATTGGCCGAGGCAGCTACCTTGTATGCAGCATCGTAAGTGTCAGTCCATACGCGTTTTCTGAGATCTTCATCATTGACTTCATGGCAGTACTCACGTTTTTCCTCTTTGCCAGTTTTTTTGGTAAGCGCCATCTGTGCTTTACACATGGGCTTAATGGCTTCGTGGGCAAATTTGATGGCATCCAGCATTTCTGCTTCACTCACTTCGCTCATTTCACCTTCAACCATAAGGATGTTGTCGTAGGTGGCTCCAACGATGATCTCAATATCAGCTTCCTCGAGTTGCGTGAAAGTGGGGTTAACCACAAACTCTCCATTTACCCTGGCAACGCGTGCTTCGGCGATAGGGCCGTGGAAAGGTATATCGGATACTGCAAGTGCAGCTGATGCAGCCAGTCCGGCCAGTGCGTCGGGAGGGGTATCCATCTCGGCAGACATCAGGGTTACATTTACAAATGTATCTGCATGGTAGTCATCCGGGAACAGTGGGCGAAGTGCCCTGTCCACCAGCCTGGCTACGAGGATCTCATAGTCGGAAGGCCTTGCTTCACGCTTCAGGAATCCTCCGGGGAATTTTCCTGCTGCTGCATATTTCTCTTTGTAATCTACAGAGAGTGGCATAAAATCAACATCTTCTTTTGCTTCTTTTGCACTGACAACAGTTGCCAGTACCATGGTGTTGCCCATGCGAACCATGACGGCGCCATCGGCCTGCTTGGCCAGGACACCGGTTTCTATACTGATTGAGCGACCATCACCTAAATCTATGGTCTCTTGAATTACTTTAGGTTTCGACATAATACGTGATTAAATACAATGAAATACGAAAAAAGGCAATCATAAGAATTGCCTTTTTTTCGTAGAAATATAATTATTTCCTGATATTCAGGGACTTGATGATTGCGCGGTAGCGCTCAATGTCTTTTTCCTTCAGATAATCCAGTAACTTTCTCCTTTTACCGACAAGTTTGAGCAGGGCTCTTTGGGTGCTGTAGTCTTTCTTGTTCGTCAGAAGATGCTGGGTAAGGTGATTGATCCTTGTTGTGAAAATGGCAATCTGGCCTTCGGCTGAACCTGTATCAGCCTCTGATTTTCCGTACTTCTTGAAGATTTCCTTCTTCGTCTCCGTTGTTAAATACATCTGTTTTTCTACGTTATGTAAACTGTTTCAAAAATTGAGTTGCAAAGGTATTTATTTTTTTTGAATTAACAATATGGCCTGGGGAGATTTTAAATTCGATCACTGTGCAGATAATCAAATGTTTGACATCCACATGGGGCTGTCAGGAATCCTTGTTGGTTATGGTTGCAATGAGTTGACTGATTTGCTCCCTGGTTCCCAATGCGAAAAGTTTATCGGAGACTTTTAAAGGAGTGTTTTTATGAGGATTTATAAGAAAAGATTTATCCTCCCTTTTAAGGCCAATTATATTTGCCCCCGTGGTATTAGCCACATCCAACTCTTTGATGGATTTCCCGGCAAAGCAGGACGCAATATTCTCACATGAGATTTGTTCAAGAACCACACTTTCATTTCCCTGCAGGAGCATGAGGTCGATGAATTCGACTATATCAGGCTGAGTCACCAGCTTGGCCATTTGTTTGCCCCCAAGTTTATCTGGCATAATGACATTGGTTGCCCCGGCACGTTTTAATTTCGCATCGGAGTTTTCGGCCGAGGCCCTGGAAATGATGATTAGCTCGGGATTGATTTCTTTTGCTGTCAGGACTGCAAAAAGATTTTCTGCATCTGCAGGAAGGGATGTGATCATTGCTTTGGCTTCCTTCAGGTTCGCCATCTTCAGAATTTCTTCATCAGTTGCATCACCTTCTACATAAAGCATGCCCGGAGTTTCCCTCAATCTCTGAACAAGGACGGAGTCAGATTCAATTACGACAATCTTTTCACCGCGTTCAATCAACTCATCTGCAGCCTGACTTCCATTGCGGCCAAATCCACAGATGACTACATGGCCCGATAATCTTTCAATTTTTCGATTCACTTTTGAGTCTTTATATGAGTTTCTGAAAACACCCTCGACGATATATCGTGTAAAGGTGGTTACTGCATAGGCAAAGATGCCGATGGAGAAGATTACCAGGAAAGAGGTGAACCACATTCCGGTGTTATCTAGCTTGTGCACCTCTTCAAACCCAACTGTTGCAATTGTAATTACGGTCTGGTAAAAAGCCTCTAAAGGGGTAAAACCAAGCATTGTATAGCCCACCGATCCAATGACAATGATCGATATGAGTAATCCAAAGGTAAAGTAAGCGTGCTTAAGGCTTTTCTTTTTCATAGCGCGCATTTTTTATAAAGCCAATTCCTAATTGACAATCAAGACAGCGTTTTTGTTTGCAATAGGCGTTATATAAATGGATCAGAGCCTGGCTTTCAAATGCACCGCTCGGAATTATACCAAAAGTAGCCCATTTTTTGATAATTCGGTTCGACTCTGCTTCAGCTTCCTGAAGAAACATGTTTCCAAGGCTGATGGCAGCTTCATGATGCATGGTGGTTCCGAATGAAAAAAGGAAGGGAACCAGGGCGTTTATAATCAGATTCAGAATGGCTTGCTGTCCCATTACTTTCCTTGATTCGGGAGAGCTTTTGCCGAAAAGATAGTGTGTATCCCAGTAGGAGGAGGACTCAACACGCAGGACCTGTTCGGCCTCTGTGAGTGATTTTATGTCCAATACTGTTTCCAGCAAAGGAAGCTCTTTGTGCAGAAGACTGGCGAACTGGGATATCCGAAGGGTGGGAAATGAGGCAGGGCGCAGGCGCAGGAATTTCCACAGGTGAAGGTCCACCGGTCCAGCGCGTAAGTCCCGAACAAAAGACTGGAAGTTTCGATGGAGAGCCCTGTCGTAGGGTCCTGTCAGATGATCAACCTGGAGAAACCCGGCCTGGCCAAATAAAACAGCCTCCATCTTCAGAAGGTTCTCCCTGTTTTGAAAAAGCAGCTCATAGGGAATGCCGCTGAGGGTTATTTCAAAGGGGAGGGAGTTAATGGGCAGACCAAAGGCTGATGCCAGTACAAGACAGAGGGTCTCTTCCCAGTTGAGTCTGCTGCGGTACAAAAGGCTTGATACATAGTGGCTTTTCTGTTCAAGCCTTTTCCCCTGGAGCAGGGTTAACCAGTGTTTCAGACGAACAGGGGAGACCCTTTGGATATGAGCATGGCAGGGTAACCATGAATCGTCTGCAAGCAGCTTCCTGTAGAATGATACCATAGGGGCCGGATCGTCCAGGATCATTGTGAGGATTCTGCGGCCATGGGTATCGATTGTGATACTGTCTTCTTCCAATACCACATGGAGGATTACATTGTCGTAAGCGGGATCGAGGTGGTGACCGTGTTTATGCCAATCTGAGCTCTGCCGGTGAATCTCAATATTGCCTGCCCAGAGGATATCCCCGATTTTAATTTTTGCATTGAAGAAGTCCGGTCCCGCATTGAAATTTTGAACCCCGGGTGAGAGAATCGTAAGATTCTTGCCACAGGTAGTTTTTAATCCATAATGACCAAACATACCCGATTGCCAAATGAACTGAATGATCTCCTCTTTCATCTTAAACAGACTGTTTTAACTGTCAATTAATGTGTGGAGCAGTAGAAATATCGCTTGTGCTTTGTTATTTTTACGATATGAAAAGATTTATTATTTATTCGGGCATTGCTTTTTTACTGGTGATTTCGGCTTGCCAGATAAACGAGCAGGAAAGCCAGCCGCTTCAGGCTAATTCACAGGAGCACCTTCTACAGGCAGTAACATGGTATCAGCATTCGGCCGAGATGAAGGCAGCCTATATCCAGGCATTTAACTGGGCTGGCAGGGTCCTGAAATCTAAAGCGCAGTTAGAGGCAGGCTTACCCCTGGCGGTGATACTGGACATTGATGAAACCGTGTTGGATAATTCTCCTCAGACCGCAAGGCAGATTTTGGATGGAGAGGCATTCAGCAATGAGATGTGGGATGAGTGGTGTTCGCTGGCGAAGGCTGAACCTTTGCCCGGAGCACTTGAATTTACGCTCCAGGCCAGGGCTATGGGGGTGGAAGTATTCTATATATCAAACAGGGGGACTCATTTGTTGGATGTAAGCCTTGAGAACCTGAAATCTGCAGGTTTCCCAAATGCGGATGCTGAACACGTTCTGCTTAAGACAGATAGTTCGGTGAAGGATGCAAGGCGTTCAAAAGTGAGGGAAACCTACGATGTAGTTTTGCTAATCGGGGATAACCTGGGCGATTTTTCAGGAATTTTTGATGAAAGGCAGGGCGATTTAGCCTCAGAGAATGTGATGAAGAACCGGGCTGCGTTTGGTTTCGAATTCATTATACTGCCCAATCCCCTTTACGGTAGCTGGGAAAAACCATTCCGTGGAGCCTCTCCCTCCATAAGCAAGGAGAATAAAATGGAGGCTCTAAGAGCTTATCAACGCTAGAAAGCATAAGCCAGTCCGACCATGATGTCAACAGTGCGGACATAAAAATCTGATTCTACCGGAGGCACTTCAATACCCTGGAAAAGTTCAAAAGTATAATCAAATTTAGCCCGTGCCTGGTTGAAATCTACTCCCAGTTTAAGGGCCAGGTCTTCATTAAGTTTATACCTCAGGCCTCCCCCGGCAGTGAAGCCGAAAGTCAGTTTATTGTTGCTAACCCTCGAATGGATCTCGTTATCGTCCCAGGTAATGAGTAGCTCCTGGTCGGGAGGGCGCAATACGGTGAATCCGCCAAGCAACCTGAAATCGAAATAGAGCCTCTGGGTGGCCCTTACAGAAAAATGAGGGCCAATAAGCAGGGAGATGTTGTTCCAGAAACCATTTGCATACAATTTTTCTGCTTCTTCCGGAATTTCGGGCAGGCTTGCAGCATTGTCAATTATATAGTCCAACATGTCGCCCAGCAAAGAGTCATTCATTGCAAAGTTGGAGCCAAAGGAAAAGGAGCCACCGATCCCCAGGTAGGAAGCAGGGAAAAAAGCCCCGTCAAATTTTATGGCGCCCCCGGCTTTCGCATAACCGTTTGAGGAGAAATCGCCCGTTAAGGAATAATCACCCTGGGGCAGGCATGCCCCGAAAGATATACTTGCAAAGTTCTGCTGTCCGAAGGCCGAAACGCCAAGGAATAGTAAAATGGCAACTGCAATATTTCTCATTTTCATTCTATTTCCCTCAAATTTAGTAAAACTTACTTTACGGACTTTACGGACTTTACAGACTTTACGGACTTTACAGACTTTACAGACTTTACAGACTTTACAGACTTTACAGACTTGCCCGACTAAACGGCATTGTCATGCACCTGACTCCCCCACCTCCCCTGGAGAGTTCAGCTCCATCAATGGTGAGTACGTACCTGTCTTTGCCCGATAGATCAACTTTATCATCGGTCACATCCCTGGCCTTGATGATTTCATAGCCCGACTGGCTGAGGTTCTCAAGCGTATGTATATTCCTGTTGTATCCGATAATTTTACCGGGCCCTATGGCAAAGAAGTTTGCCCCGCTGTGCCATTGTTCCCGCTCCTGTACCATGGTGTCGTTTTTCCCTCCGCAAAAAGAGGGGGTGAGATCCATGCCAAGTGAAGAAAGGGCTGATACAAGGTTTTCAACGTTCTTTATAGAAACCACCTTTCCATTATCCACGTCAATCTGTATGGTTTGGTACTTATTTGAGTGCAGGATCAGGGGTTCGAAAACCATGCATGAGTCCCTGTCCAGGATTGTAAAAACCATGTCCAGATGGATGAAGGATTCGGGCGATGAAGGAAGCTCCTGGATAAGAATATGGTGCTTCTCCTTATTTTTCATGATCGTCCTGGTAATGAAATCGATGCCGCGTGAAGTGGTCCTGGCACTCAGGCCTGCCAGGGTAATGTTTTCTGATGCGATGATCAGGTCGCCCCCCTCAATGGAGAGGCTTGATCTTTCCATTTGCTCATCGGCCGGGTTGATGGTAGGCACCCTGAACATGGGGTGGTAATCAAATATGGCTTGCATAATCAGGGCTTCCCGGTCCCTGACCCGGTTAGCCATCCGGCCGATCAATACCTTGTCGCCCATGGCCATTGATGAATCGCGTGTAAAGAAGAAATTGTGGAGGGGCCTTAGTGAAAAGTGTTCATTGCTCAGGTAGCCGGTGAGGGTGGTTCTTTCAAGAGCCACGCCCTGCACAAGGTTCTTGGCCAGCTCTAGTTCGTTGATGTCCATGAGCCGGTCAATCAACTCAGGGTGCCCCTCATTATAACATGCTTTTTTGATGATCTTCTCCCTGATCTCGGAGGAGCGGAGAATATCCTTCAGCAGGTCCGCCACCCGATAGGAGGGAACCAGTTTTTGAAGCAGGCACTCCAGTTGGTTGTATTCCCTTCTGGCCACCGAGAGATTCAGGATGTCACTGTAAAGCGCCCGTTCGGCATTTTTCGGAGTCATATTTTCCACCTCGGGGCCAGGGGGGTGAAGGATCACTCCCTGCAGATCACCTATTTCTGATTGTACCTGTATGGCTGACATCCGGTAAAGGTAATAGAAATCCTGCAGGATTATTCTGAAAATCCGTTCCGTTTGTGCGAAGAATCGCAATAAGGTTTGTTTTTCGATTCGCCGCAGCGACATAGAAATACCGGGCCTTCTTTCTCAATAATCTTTCCGCTGGAATCGGCCACACGGAAGAACCCGGTAATTTCAAGGGGTCCTCCTGAATGGACTTTAAAACGTGCTACTCTCTCTTCCATATCAGGCAATTTCATCAGTAAATCCTGTTTTTCGGTGGGCTCCGTCACAATAAGGCATATCCCTTGAGTTGCCACAGCGGCAGAATGAGGTCATCTGTGAGGGTTTCAATTCGAGGTCATCTTTCCCCAGGATCCTGAATTTTCCTTCTACTACGATGGGTCCGTCTTTCATGATCCGAACATTCACCGGTTTTACTCGGGGTTCCCTTTCCACGGAGGGTTTGCCAAGTGTTCTCGGGGTCTCCTCATCTTTATTTACCTTTCTCTGGCCCAGTATTTCAGCCTCAGTAAGCTCTTCGTTATACTTCCATACAAGGGCCTGGGTGGGGCATTTGTTCACAACCTCTGCTATCTTCCTGGTGCTTGCCCCATCCATGTTCACCCATGGCCTTCGGCCCGGGTTGAAAACTTCGATTAGTTCCCTGAAGCAGGTTGTTGCATGGATGCATTTTGAGGGTTTCCAGAATACTGTAATCTCACCATTGGTGTACTGCCTGTCTCTAGGGTCATTCATGCGCGTTCAACTTCTCTGTTTAGGTGATAAAAACAAACAAGCAGAGCTAATGTTCAATCGAAAATATTCTGCAGTCCCAATGTTAAATAAAGATTATCAGCCAGGCTGTTTTGTCCTTGTAAAAATTCAGCAGAAGTAAGAATGCGTAATTTTTGATGGCTGTGAAAAGGCCATTTAACAGGGGTTTGCGCTTATTCCTTAAGGCTTGGAATGGCTGTTTATTCAATTTTAAAAATCTTTTTCCCAACGCTGAAAATTAACACACATATAACAATAGCTACATGTTTAAGTCACATGGCAGCCCTTTCTTTGCATTGAAGAATGTACAAAAGTTTTTAAATGAAAGGTTTAATGAAAAAAGTAACAAGCATTGTAGTTCTGGCTCTGACCCTTGCTACGCTCAATGCTCAGGTAGCGAATTTATCCGGGACCGTTATGGGTAAAATTATAGATGGATCAAGCGGGGAGGCACTCATTGGTGCCAATGTGTTTATAAGCGGAACCACCACAGGTACCATTACTGACTTCGACGGTAACTATTCACTGGCCAATATTGACCCGGGCATTATCAGTGTAACGGCTTCGTATGTATCCTATGAAACATATGTATTTGAGGAGGTTGAAGTTCCCCCGGGTGAAGTGGTGGTTCTGAATGCCAACCTGAATTTAGCATCTCAGTCAATTAACGAAGTAGTGGTCACAGCACGGAAGAGGGAGCAGACCGAAGCTGCTGTACTTATCATGAAAAAGAAAATGCCCTCGGTCCTTGACGGGATCTCCTCTCAGCAAATTTCAAGGCTTGGGGATAGCGATGCAGCATCTGCGCTCAAGCGGGTGACCGGGATTTCGGTTGAAGGAGGAAAATACGTGTATGTACGGGGACTTAGCGATCGTTATACAACCACCACTCTGAACGGAGCACAAATACCTGGGCTGGACCCCGAGAAAAACTCGGTTCAGATGGACCTATTCCCTTCGAATATTATCGAGAACCTGATGGTTTACAAAACTTTTTCGCCTGATTTGCCCGGAAATGCAACGGGGGGACTTGTAAATATTGTAAGCAAGGATTTTCCCGAGAGGTTTACCATGCAGTTTTCGGCCGGACTTGGATACAATCCTCAAGCCAACCTGCGTAATGATTTTCTTTCTTACGAGGGGGGATCAACAGACTGGATGGGTATGGATGACGGAACAAGGGCTGTACCAGATGAAGTTTCTTCACTTACTGAAGATGGACAACTTCCTTATATCTATACCGGTTCGGATGAAGCCCTTGGAAATATCAGCAGGGGATTTAATAAGTCCATGGATAACACCTATACCAATTCATCCCTGGATCAGTCCTACTCATTTTCCACGGGCAACAGGATTTCGCTTTTTAATAGGGACTTTGGTTTCAATATTTCGGCCACTTATTCCAAAGAGTATGATATGTATACCGGAGGACGTGATGAGAAGTACTCCGTAACCAGTCCTGATTCTCCTGCTGCAAAAAGAATGGTTTCGGATAACCTTGGAACCGAAAATGTAAGCTGGTCGGGCTTGGCAAATCTATCCTATAAGCTGAACAATAACAATATGATCGGGATAACCGCCATGAGAAACCAGAGTGGGGTGAAGAGTTCCCGTTACAACCAGGGGACAGCATCTGATCCTGATGCGGTTGATATTATCGAGCAGAAACTGGGATGGATGGAGCGCTCCATAAACGCTTTTCAGGTAAAAGGAAAGCATGTGATTCCGGGAGCAGGGAATGCTACCATTGACTGGATGGGTTCATACACACTGGCCACCCAGGATGAGCCCGACCTTAGATTCTTTTATATGGATTATGAAGCCGATGAATCTACGGGCGAATATACCAACTATGAAGTACGACTGAATAACTTGCCCGCCAGGTTCTACAGAGAGATGCTGGAAACAAATGTGGATCTTAAACTGAATTACACACAGCCTTTTGACTGGGCAGGGCGGAAAGCAAAATTGAAATTCGGAGCTTCTTATATTGATAAAGGCAGGACCTCGTATGAGAACAAGTTCGTTATTAAGCGGCAGGGTGCCATTGCATTTGACGGTACCAGTGCTGATTACCTGAATGACGAAAACATCCTTTATCCGGATAATTTCAGGATAGTTTATTACCAAAATTCACTTCTATCAGATGATATCAACAGCTACCAGGGTGTTGAAACAGTCACTGCCGGATATGGAACCATTGACCTTCCTGTTACCGAAAAGCTGAGGCTTATCGCAGGAGCACGCTATGAGTATTCTTATATTTTCGTGGAAAACATGGTGGATTCCGTAGCCTATCCCAATGATGCAGACGAATATGAGAATGGCGGATTCAGTGATGGTGATCTGCTTCCTTCCATAAATATGGTATATGGTCTGAACGATTATATGAATTTGAGGCTGGGTTATAATAAGACTGTTGCCAGGCCAGTGTTCAGGGAGTTGGCTCCTTATGCATCATACGATTATAAAGCGGGCTTAAGAAAAATCGGTAATCCGGATCTTGAGAAGACAAATGTGGATAATGTGGATTTAAGGTGGGAGTGGTTTGTACGTCCCGGTGAGATTATCTCATTCAGCGCTTTCTACAAGTATTTCAAGAACCCCATCGAACTCAGGGATAAGGAGCAGGCTGCCAATCCGGAAATCCATTTCGAGAATATTGAAGACTCCAGGTTGTACGGACTCGAATTTGAATTTCGCAAGCGGCTCGACTTTGTTGAGGTACTTCAGGATTTCTCTTTTGGGGCCAATGTAACCCTTGTAAAATCTATTGTTCATGAAGATTCAACCAGGCTGGCTTCTGCAAGGATGGTAGATCCGGACTGGGCAGAAACCAGGCCGATGTTCGGACAATCGCCTTACGTGGTGAACACCTATCTTAATTATCACAACTTTGAAAGGGGATGGGATGTGAATCTTGGTTTTAATGTTGCAGGTCAGAAATTGATCCTTGTAAATAAGGCCGCGACCCCTGATGTATATGAACAGCCATTTCCGGTGATGGATTTTAATATAAGTAAGCAGTTTAAAAACGGCATAAATCTGAAGCTTTCGGCCGAAAATTTGCTCAATCCCTATTTCCAGCAGACCTATTCATTTGAAAATTCTGAAGGTTATTTCAGGAGGTATAAAGTGGGTCGTAGTTTCAAACTTAGTTTGACCTACCTGTTGAACTAATTCAATCTCCACATCATATATCCTGGGGCCTTAAGTATTTGGAAAACAATACTTAGGGCCTTAATATTTACTTAACTCTGGATTAATATTTGCTTCTGAATGATAATGTAGTGATAACCTTGAATTAACACCTCTGAATGTAAAACCACCCACTTTTACTGCATCTAATTTTTTAAAAAAATATAACTGAAATGAAAAAAATTTGTACCCTGATTGCAGCAATGATCCTATGGACTTCCGGTCTGTTTGCTGCTGAGGTAGTAGTGACTGATGCAGTGATGTCTGCAGCAGGAAATGAAGTCAACTGGACAGTTGACAATGTGTATATTCTCGAAGGCTTTGTATTCGTCAGTGACGGACAGACCCTGAACATTGAGGCAGGTACTGTTATTAAAGGAAAGCCCGGTCAGGAAGCCAACGCTTCTGCCCTGATTATTGCTAAAGGTGGTAAAATCATGGCCAATGGAACAGCTGATGCTCCCATTATCTTCACTGCCGAATCTGATGCACTGGACGGTACCCTGCCCGATGAGGTATCCGGACTGTGGGGTGGAGTGATTGTTCTTGGAAAAGGTGCTACCAATAATTCAACGGCTGAAAAGGCGATTGAAGGTATACCCACTTCAGAGGCACGCGGACTCTACGGAGCCGATCCTACTGTAGCTGATGACAATTCAGGTATGATGACTTATGTGTCGATCCGACATGGGGGAACCGATATTGGAGAAGGAAACGAGATCAACGGTCTGACCCTTGGTGCGGTTGGTTCAGGAACCAGTTTTTCATATATCGAGATTGTAGCCAACGCCGACGATGGAGTTGAGTGGTTCGGTGGAGCCCCCAGGTGTGACCACATCCTGGTTGCCTGGGTGGGAGACGACTCCTTTGATTATGACGAAGGCTTTTCGGGAATGAACCAGTTTATGACTGCTATCCAGAGTGCCGATGCGGGAGACCGAATGGGTGAGCATGACGGCGGACCAAGCTCCAACGAGCTGGGAGAGCCCTTTGCAAAGCCGGTTTTTTCCAATGTAAGCTATGTGGGTCGCGGAACCGCTGCAGGCAAGCGTGTGATTACCTTTCGTGACAATGCCGGTGGCGAATATCACAACTCGATTTTTGCTGAGCAGTCAAAGGGGATCGATATTGAATACCGCGAGGATGGCAGTGGTTCATCACTTGGACAGTGCTCCTACAGCCAGTGGGCCGACGAGCAGATTCTGAAGATCGAAGACAATATCTTCCAGAATGTATCCGATGGAACTGCTGCTGGTATTTTCACCGTAGTATCTCCGCAGGACGATGACGGGAACGACCTGTTTACTGTTCCTGACGCAGCAAGCACTGATTTTGCAGCTTATTTTGCAACAGCCGGAAACAGCGTGGCTGACGCAGGTGTTGATGCAGCGAATCCCACTGCCAGTGGTGATATTTACGGTGCAGATTTTACCGGAATGGATGCCTGGTTTACCACCGTTGGATACAAGGGCGCTTTTGCACCCAACGAGAACTGGGCCTCAGGCTGGAGCCTTTCACTGGGTGATGTTGTTGCCAAAGTTAATGAGCACGTGGGTGTATGGAAGCAGCAGCTTGAAGCTGCCTCAGTAACAGTGTACCCAAACCCCGCTGTGGAAAGCTTTAGTCTAACTTTTGATAACGCTTCAGGTCTTGCACATACCTTTACCATGTATGACATGGCGGGTCGTTCTGTAAAGATGATCTCCAACATCTATGATGGCCAAATGCAGGTGGAAAGAGGAGACCTGAACGGCGGACTCTATATTTATACCCTCAGCAATGAAAAAGGAGTTATCGGAGGAGGTAAACTGGTGTTGAAGTAGTAACTATGGGATGCCCCCGGACAACTTAAAATCCTCCTGCGGAGTATTTGTAGGTTGCCCAGGGGCATCCCATAGTTCATTAGAGGAGGCAGTGTTCCGCCAACGGCGGAGCAGCCTCCTTTTTCTTCTTAGATAAATCCCATTTCAATGCCCCGGACAATGTCCTCGATGTTTGCATCTTCTCCATCGGGGTCATATTCTGCTTTCAGGTTGTTACCGAAGATGCGGGCAATTCCCTGCCAGAAGAAGGCGGTGACATTTCCCTTCAGGTCCTGGAGTACTTCATAGGAAGTATGGCCCGTTTCCCGGTCGATCAGTTTTACAAGGATGATTCCCTGGCTGATGGTGAGCTTCTTAACCTGGTTTTCAAATTTGTCCATGATTTCCTTCTCTGCCAAATTGATATATTCCTTTTGCTCTTTTACACTATTGAGCCTGGCCAATTGCTCATCCAGGTCCTTAAGTTCCCTGCCGGCAATTTTTGCATAGGGATAGGCTTTCTTCACATTCCTCACCAAACGCCTGTCGCGCCGCCTGTAGCTCAGGTAATCGAAATCGGATCGCTGGTATATGCGCACTTCCTCCAGCTCAATGATGGGTATCGTGTCATTGCCCTGGATGATTCCCCGGGTGACATTGATGCTGTCGGGGTTGATGCTCTGTGAAAAGGCAGGAAGGCAGGCAAATATGAGGGTGCCAATAAGGCTTATATGTATGATTGTAGTCTTCAATCCTGAAAAGTTATCAATTTCTTAATTTATTATTAATATAGTGCTATTCAAAAACCATTCCTAAATGCCGATCTTTGCATATGAAGGTAAACGGGAATAGAGTCATATTGTTACAATAATCAGATGAAGCAAATTAGAGAAGGAATATCTAAACTTATTTCCGGACTTGCAATGGTCCTACTAATGCTTGCATGTACGGGGTCAGGGAACAATGTAAATCTCAAAAATGTGAAGCTGGATGCGGAAAAACCATCCATCGATTCTGCCAGGGTTCTCGAAACCCTTGAATTATACAGGGCTAAGCGCTATGAGGGAATACAGGATGCTTTAAGCGGAGGTGTGGATCAGGCATTTAAATTGGTGTTATACGGAAGGAAATTAGATCGGCTTTCTCCTGAAATCGGGAAGCTGAGCTATCTGCAGACCCTGGATGTGGCTCAGAATGAATTGTCGGAACTTCCGGATGAATTGTCGGGACTTCACTATTTGCAGGGTTTTTATGCAAATGGGAACCGCCTGACTGCTTTCCCCGATCAGCTTTTACTTCTGCCCATCCTGGGTAGCATTGACCTTTCCGAAAACCAGATTGTAAAAATTCCTGCTGAGATTGCGCTTATGGATCAGCTGACACGACTTTCCATGGATGATAATATGTTAACTTCCATTCCGGTGCAGTTATTTGAACTGAGTAATCTGACAATCCTGGAGCTTGGAGGGAATGGATTAACGGAGATTCCCGCAGGAATAGATAGTTTAAAAGAACTGAAGAAGCTGGATCTGTCCAATAATCAGTTAAGATCAGTTCCGAAAGGGCTATCCAATTTATCCCTAAACTTAAAGGACCTTTATTTACAGGGAAACCAGATTCCCCGGGATGAAATTGACAACCTTATCGCGGCCCTGCCTTCCACAAAAATACGATTTTAGAGAGGAGCATCTAGTCCATCATCTCCATCAGGGCCTTCACCACGTTTTCAGCTCCGTCGGCTATCTGTTCGATGGTGGCATCCAGCATGTAACAGGGGGTGCTTGCCAGCTTGTGATCGCTGTCCACAACCACTTCGCCATGATTTGTTTGTATGTGTGTGGCGCCAAGGGATTCAATAGCTTCGGCTGTTTCCTGATCTTCACCAATGGTGAGTTTCACTGCACCCAGAACCCTTGCCAGGATCACCGGTGAGATGCAAAGTGCACCTATGGGTTTGTGGGCCTGCACCATTCCCCTGATGGCACCTTCTACCTCAGGTAACACTTCTGCTTCGGCTCCGTCAAAGGCCCAGGAACAAAGGTTTTTGGCAGCTCCAAATCCTCCCGGGAAAAGCAGGGCATCAAACTCCCCTGGTTTAAACTCCTTCAGGTCCCGGATTTTTCCCCTGGCAATTCTTGCAGATTCAACCAGTACGTTTCTTGATTCATCCATTTCCTGTCCGTTCAGGTGATTGACCACATGATGCTGGTCGATATTGGGAGCAAAGATTTCGTAGGATCCGCCCTGCCGGGCAATGGCAAGCATGCTGAGGGTGGCTTCGTGAATTTCGGCTCCGTCAAATACTCCGCAGCCAGATAAAACAAGGGCAAACTTTTTCATAACAGGTCAGATTAGATACATTTACAGATACTAATTTATGGAAAAATACAGAACATTCATTGCAGTACCTCTCAGGGTGGGAACCGAATTCCTGCATGCACGGGATGTATTAATGGCAAAGCTGGGCCAGGAGAGGATCAGCTGGGTGGATCCGGATCGCTATCATGTGACGATCAGGTTTCTCGGTGATACCAGCCAGGAAGAGATTGCAGCCATCGGGAATGCTTTGTTAAAACACGTGAATACACCTGAGCGGGGGGAGTTGGATCTGCACCAGGCAGGTAGTTTTGGTCCACGTAAAAAACCCAGGGTGGTTTGGGTGGGGTTTAAGGATCAGGCACTTTTTGAAAAACTGAAAGCAGGAGTGGACGATGCCTTAGAAGCATGTGGAATTCCCACTGTTGCTCAGCCCTTCAGGGCTCATCTGACGCTTGGGCGTATACGGAGTCTGAAAAACCTGCAGGGGTATGACGAAGTTATTTCTTCCATGAAGGATGGGTTCTCCGGAAAGGTGGGGGTGGAGCGCCTGGTTTTCTACAGGAGTGAGTTGAGGTCGGGCGGACCCCTTTATACTCCGATTGAGGAGGTGGTTTTTAATAATCAGACCCGCTGAATTTCAATCATCACATCATCCTTCATTACCGAATCGCCTTTCTTAACCTGTACCGATTTAATGGTTCCGCTCACGTGACATAGAATTTCATTCTGCATTTTCATGGCCTCCAGGATTATAATGGGTTCACCCTCTTTAACATCGGCTCCATCTTCCACAAGAATATCAATGATTTTGCCAGGCATGGGTGCTTCGATGGACACAGAGGATGATACATCTCCCTGCTGTTCAAGGAATCTTTTGCGTTTTAGCGAGATGGGTGTCTCAACACTGAAAGAATGCCAGACACCATTGATCATGATTGTATACCTGTTCTGGTTCTTTTCGATCACATCCAGCATGTACTTCTTATTTTTCCATACGATGTAGGAAAAACCGTTGGGATCTTCATGCAGTTTGATATCTACCTTTTTACCCTGGTAGTTTATGCGTTTTTCACAGGGAGACTTGAACTCGTACACTTTGTTGGTGGAACTCAGTGCGATTAGTTTTGACTGTGTTTTTTTCTGTGGTTCTCGGGCCATGTCTGAATCCTGTTTTAACGTAAGCGTTTGTTTAGTACCCAGGGTGAAATTCCTTTCCCCTTTTTCACATGGAGCGATTTTTCTTCATTTTCATCCAGCTCCCTTGCGTAATCATAGGTGGCGAAAAAGGCTGCAAGCAATTCCTCGTCCGGTTCGTGGTGGTAATGGAGTTTTAACTCCTTGCTCAGGAAGGATGTGTTAAAGTTTCCCTTCCTGAAGTTTTTGTTCTGCAATACGGCCCTGCAGAATGCAAGGGTAGTCTTGGTGCCCTTGATCCAGAATTTGCGAATGACCAGGCTTGAACGCTGAAGGGCCTTTTCACGGTCTTCTCCATGAACAATGAGCTTGGCAATCATGGAGTCGTAATACGGAGTGATTACAGAGCCATCTCTTACCCCGGTATCAACCCTGATATAGTCTTCCTCGGGCCAGGAGATCTTTTCTATGGTTCCCAGGCTGGGGGAGAAGCCGGATTGCACATCTTCGGCGTTGATCCTCCATTCAATGGCCCATCCATTCAGTTTGATATCATCTTGTTTGAAGGCAAGTTTGTCTCCCTGGGCAATCAGGATCATCTGCTCTATAAGGTCGATTCCTGTGACCATTTCAGTGACAGGGTGCTCCACCTGGATGCGGGTATTCATCTCCATGAAAGAGAAATTGTTCTGCTCATCCAGCAGAAACTCTACGGTTCCTGCGGAGTAGTAATCCACCGATTTTGCTATGCGGATGGCTGCATCTCCCATTTTCTTGCGAAGTGTTTCGTCAAGAGCGGGTGAGGGTGACTCTTCCAGCAGTTTCTGGTGTTTCCTTTGTACCGAACACTCCCTCTCGCCTAAGTGGACAACATTACCATGCTTGTCGGCAAGTATTTGAAATTCGATGTGCCTGGGTTCGCGGACAAATTTTTCAATGAAAACGTCCGGGTTATTAAATGCTTTTGCTGCTTCATTGGTGGCAAGGGTGAACATCCGTTCCATGTCCTTTTCCTTTTCCACCACACGCATTCCCCGGCCGCCACCTCCGGCTGCAGCTTTCAGGATGACAGGAAAACCTACCTCCCTGGCTATTTCGATTGCCTCTTCGGGATCTCTGACCGATCCCAGGCTGCCACCCAGAAGGGGCACATCGTTTTCCTTGGCCAGTTCCTTTGCAATGGTTTTGTTGCCCATGCGGTAGATGGCGTCGTGTGAGGGACCTATGAAGATAATCCCTTCTTCTTTGCAGCGACGGGCAAAGTCGGGATTTTCAGCCAGGAATCCGTAGCCGGGGTGGATCGCATCCACCTTCCTTTTCCTGGCATGTTTTATTATTTTTTCCATGTCAAGGAAATCCGGCAAAGTTTCGTCGAAGTTTTCCGAGAAATCGATGATTTCATCGGCTTCATCAAGATACCATGCATTGGGCTCCTTATTGGTTTTGATCACATAGCTTGTGATGCCCATATTCCTCGCTGTACGGATGATTCGTAATGCGATTTCTCCGCGGTTCGCTATCAGTATGCTTTTAATTTTCATCGTGAAAACTACAGGGGAATGTTGCCATGTTTCCTGGCAGGGTTATCAATAAATTTATTTTCGAGGGCTTCATAGGCCCGGATAAGTTTTTGCCGGGTTTTTGCCGGATCAATTACCTCATCGATGAAGCCGCGTTCATCGGCCACATACGGATTTGCAATCTCTTCCCGGTACCTGGCTGCAAGCTCCTTTTTCAGGACAACCGGGTTGTCCGAGGCTTCGAGCTCTTTCCGGTACAGGATGGCTACGGCTCCTTCCGGTCCCATCACTGCAATCTCGGCAGTGGGCCAGGCGTAGTTGAAGTCGCCACCCAGGTTCTTGCTGTTCATCACACAGTAGGCTCCTCCGTATGATTTTCGAAGGATGACTGTAATCCTTGGTACTGTTGAATCAGCAAGGGCATAAAGCAATTTTGCTCCGTGGCGTATGATCCCGTTATGTTCCTGGTCGACTCCCGGCAGGAAGCCCGGAACATCTTCGAGGATCAGAAGGGGAATATTAAATGCATCACAGAATCTGATGAAACGTGCCGCTTTTACGGAGGAGTTGATGTCAAGGGTTCCGGCCAGCACTTTGGGCTGGTTGCCCACGATACCGATTACTTTTCCGTCAAGACGAGCAAAGCCGACTACCACATTCTGCGCATAATTCTCAGAAATTTCATAAAAGGAACGTTTATCCACCACCAGGTTGATGATCTCCTTTACATCATAGGGTTTATTCGCATCGTCGGGAACAATGTTCCTCAGCTTTTCTTCAACCTCCGGTGTTTCATTCTTTGCAAGCTCCATCTCCGGTGGGTTCTCCATATTGTTGGCAGGGATATAGGAAAGCATGCGCCGAACTCCCATCAGTGTGTTCTCCTCATCCTCGTATACCTGGTGTGCCACACCGCTCTTTTTGGAATGGACGTCTGCTCCCCCGAGGTCGTTCAGGGAGACATCCTCATTCAGGACCTCCTTGACCACATTGGGACCGGTCACAAACATATAGCTGGTCTGCCTGGTCATGAAGACAAAATCGGTAATGGATGGTGAATAAACTGCACCACCTGCTGCGGGGCCCATGATTACTGAGATCTGGGGGATGACGCCGGATGACTGTACGTTGCGGTAGAAGATTCCCGCATAACCGGCCAGACTGGCTACTCCTTCCTGAATACGTGCTCCGCCAGAGTCGATGAGCCCGATCATAGGGGCACCCATCTTCAGGGCCATGTCCTGTATTTTCATGATTTTAGCAGCGTGGACCGATCCCAGGGATCCGCCCATGACCGTAAAGTCCTGGGCGTAGGCAAAGGTGACCCGTCCGTGGATCAGCCCGTGACCGATGATTACCCCGTCACCAAAAGCCTGTTTCACTTTCCCGAAACCCGTGTCAGCCTTATCGGCAGTTACATAGGCGTCGACCTCCTCAAAGGTATCATCATCAAACAAAATTTCGATTCTTTCCCAGGCAGTCAATTTCCCTTTGGCATGCTGCTTGGCTTCAGCTTTTTTATCTCGTTGTGAGTCGTAAGAGTCCTTTCTATCGAGGAACCTGGTGAAGTTTTTTCCTTTAACATCCATAGCTAAAATCTGTTGCTTTATTAAGACCTGTCAGACTGAAAAATGTTTAACAAGTTTGAATAAACATGCTGCAAAACTATAAATAAATATCAATTTTCGAACGCCAGTTCTTTTTAAGCTGGGCTATGTTCCTGAAAGCCACTGTTTACAGGGCTCTTTTAATTTTGGACTTGTCGAACCACTGCGATTTCTACCTTATTCAAAGTATTTTTTCTCTCTTAAAGTCGCCCGGCTTACCCATGCGGTAGGTATGCATTGCCAGTTACTGTAGTTTTCCGGTCGTATGGTATCGCTGGATCCCAGGTAAGTCATCAGGTAATAACGAAGATCTTTGTCGGTCGACCATATGATGCGATCGGTCAATTCATCCCGGGGAATACCTGCTCCCTCTGTCAGGTGTCCGCCTCCTCCGTTGCCCCTGTAAGAGTTGATGGCCACGCTGTATTTTTTTTCTTCCCTGAAGGGTTCCCCATTTGTAAAACCAAGAATGCTAACCCTGTCTCCCGGATCCATCCTAACATCCACAGTATATTCAATACCTGAAGCTGAGGAGAAATTGTAGTAGGGATTAGCAAGTCGGTGGGGTTCATCTTCTCTGAATTTCAAAAGAGGATCATCTTCATTCTTCATTGTGGAGAACCAGCGTCCGGCTGCATGTTCCAGGTAAGCATCGATTTCTGATCCTGATAACTCCATGGAGTAAAGCATGTTCTCGAAGCGATATAGTTTAAACATATCAGAAACAAGCAGGGGACCTTCCTGCAAGGTGGCACTTATGGAGAGCGGTGCTGTAAATGACAGGTCCGCCCCGGAAAGCTCCATCTGGACATGGTGGATAAGTGACATCATGGATGAGGGACCAAAAAGGGCTTCGCTGCCTTTCATTTCATCGGTGAGCCATGTGATGGTGTCGTTAAGGTAACGGGAGACCGTCTCCCGTTGCGAGGAAAACTGCTCCTGAAACCTTGTAGAAGCTTCGTAGTTAAGCATGGATATGTTTTCTGCCTTGAGTTTAACTTCTCCCTTTTTTCCGAAAGTGACTGTAACTTCACCTGCATAACGTCCGTGACTTCCGGGGTCTACGATGAGTACAGAGTCCCCATTGGTACAGGCAACACTCTGAATGGATACCTGGTGGTCGTGTCCTGCATAAATCACATCAAAACCAGGCACCTGTTCTGCTACATGCAATACTGCATTTTCGTTGAGGTAGGTTTCGGAATTTCCACCATAGCTGCCATCGGTTCCCGAATGAAAGATGCCCACCACCAGGTCAGGCTTCTCCTTCTTCATGATTCTGGGAATCCACTCAGCAGCTGTTTCAACCATGTCCCTGAATTCCAGTCCGGGCCAAAGCGTTTCGGGAAGCCAATTGGGAATGCCGGGGGTGATCAGTCCCAGTACTGCAATCTTCTTGCTTCCGGCCTTTATGATGGCATATGGCTCAAATGCAGGTTTTCCTGTAAGAGTGCTGACGGCATTGGCTGCCAGCCAGGGAAATTCGAACTCGGAACGGACCCTGTTATAAACTGAGGGTCCGGCCTCAATATCGTGATTACCTACAGATCCGGCTGCATATCCAAGGTAATTCATTACCTGTGCTGAGAGGTGTGGAGAAAGGGTGTCAATGAAGTTGTAGTAATAAACGGTTGGCTGGCCTTGCAAAAAGTCACCGTTATCCAGTAAAAAAAAGAGGGTATCCTCCTTCATACGGTTTGCTTCCGCATAAGTATATATGTGTGCGAGGGAATTCTCAGCTTCATGTCTGGAGATGAAATCGTAGGGAAAGATCATTCCGTGCACATCCGTTGTGGCCGCCATGCGAATCACAGTCTCCTGATTGCGGCAAGCAAGTGTTCCGACCAGGATCATTACTAATAATATGGAGTTTCTCATTATGGGATTCTTATATATAAAGTAAAGTTATGAATACTTAGCATTTTGAAGAATTTCAGGCTAGAGGCGGGACCTGAAATTGAAAAACTGACGTGTTCCTTGGCATATCTGTCTTTTTGAACATTGTAAAACTCGTTTTCTTTCAATCAGAGTTCAAATAAGGCATGGCTGCAAATGCTCAGATAATGAGTGCTTTATAATCTCATAAGTGAAAAGTGAAGTCTTAAATCGAAAGCAAGAGCGATAAATATCGATAATAGCATCAATAAGTATCTGAGGTTCTATCCGGATATCTCCATTGTGAAAGCTTGAACAGTATAGGCTCTACTGATATATTTAGATCAAAATCCTATAGCTATGAAAAAGAATATTTCACTTCTTACAATTTTAGGCGCTTTTGCAATCCTGATTGCCGGGGCCTTAATCATGAGCTCCTGCGAAGGTCCCATGGGACCGGCGGGTGCAGATGGTGCAGATGGTGCAGATGGTGTCGACGGCATTGATGCCAGTGCGACCTGTATACAATGCCATGATGATAATCAGACCATTGTAACCAGAACCAAACAGTATAATAATTCCGGTCACGCGATGGGTCACACCTCCGGTTATACCAACAGGTCCTTTGGGCCAGCTTATAATTGCGCCGGTTGTCATACCAGCCAGGGCTTTCTTGACAACCTTTTGGGGGAAAGCCATGTCCCATATGCTAATGTAACCCAGCCAAACTGTTATACCTGTCATAAGATTCATGACACCTATACAGCTGAGGACTGGGAACTGACACATCCTGATGCAATAATGCCCCTGACCGGGTCAGAAGGGGTTGACATAGGCACAGGGAATCAGTGTGTTTCCTGTCACCAGTTTGTAGGTCAGTACATTGCTAATGATGCTATTTTTGGAAACTTTGATGATGGCGGGCTGACTTCAGTTGAGATTACTACAGGAGATTTGAGGGTGGGTGTTCATCATGCTCCACAGTATAACATTTATGTGGGGAAGGATCTGTTTGAGTTCAGCGGATCTACTGCTTATCCTGATGACAGTCACATCATGAAACAAACAGACGACGGATGTGTTACCTGTCACATGAATGACGGATTTGGTGACCTAACCGGGCACTCTATGGCGATGACCTATGAGTTCCATGGTGATAATTTTAACTGGCCTGCTTCCTGCCTTGACTGCCACGAAGACGGTGGAGGAAATGATCTGGGTGATGTATACGCCGAAGTTACCGGCAACACCTCCACTTTGCTGGGGACTCTTTATGATCTCCTGGTGGCAGCCAATATCATGTATCCCATGGAAGAAAGTAATGCTTACCTGATGATGCCTGGTACCTTCACCACTGATTTGACCGCAGCTCACGTGAATTACAACGCCATACGTGAGGATAAGAGCCTTGGGTTCCACAACCCCGCTTATGTAAATGCTGTTCTTGAAAATACAATTGCAGCGATTTCTCCCTGATCGTTCAGGAGGATCTGAATGCAAAATAAAAGAGGGTGTCCGCTGCGGCGGACACCCTCTTTTTGCATTATATATTTTCCCTGGATCTTAGCCGGTTTCGCTGATCTGTTTTAAGCGCTCGTAATCCAGCACTTTTAGTGATTTGCCTTCCATTTTTATAACTTTGTCATCATTGAATTCTTTCAACATCCGGATGACTGTTTCGGGACTCATGCCGGCCAGTTCACCCAGCTCCTTCCTGGTAAGGGGGAGGCTAAATTCAGTGCTTCCGAAGATACGGTCAGAGAGACAGAGGAGGATGTCCGCCAGCCTTCCAAATGCCTGTTTGTAGGTGAGGCAGAAAAAGCGGCCATATATTTGTACACTGTTGGAGCTGAGAATATCGATAATCTCTTTTGCAAAATCTGAATTCTGACTGACAAGCTGTCTGAAGGCTTTGATATCGATCTGCCGGATTTCAGAGTCGATATAAGCCATGCCAGAGTATGGAAAGGTGCCCAGCTCTTCAGAAACTGCAGCCAGTCCGAGAAAGTTTCCGTCTGGGATGATCCTTAAAACAAGGGCATTGTTTCCATTCTCCAGGAATACCTTTCCCAGGCCTTTTTCCATATACATAACATGGGAAACAAAACTTCCTTGCTTGCAGATCATCTCGCCTCGTTTGTAGTTGATCCATACAGAGTTGGCATCCAGGAATTCATGCTCTTCCTTTGTCAGTTTCTCAAAACAAACGCATTGATGCATGCTCAATGTACATCCTGTAAATTTGGTCATAAGCTTTTCTTCAAGGCTTTTAAGTCTGCAAATATACGAAACAATCATATAAAACACTGATTCAGATCAATAGTTTGTCCGGTTCAGATCATTCTGTTAATAAATTAACAACAGGTCAATTTGTTTTGTCAGCTCGTCCAATTGTCTAATCTTTACAACGGATGAACTGCCTGTGAGTGCAGAACTTAAGGGTGTGATTGGCAGCAATGAATATCAGGGATTTAGAAATTTATAGAAGTCTCTTTTAAGCGTATAAAAATATAGCGAAATGAATATTGAAGAAAGGAAGTTGAGAAGAGCAAGCGGCGCCATCGGGATGTGCCTGGTTATGGCCTGGATGGTGGCAGGATGTGCTAATTATACAGTACCCGATAAAGGAAACCTGCCGATCGCTGCTAATTCATGCGAGGGATGCCACACCGATTATGAAAGGTTAATAGCCGTTCATAGTCCGGATACCACACCTCCCGCCAGTGGATGTGGTGGTGAAGCTCCCAGTTATGAGCCCTATGACAGAGTTTACCTTGGAGGAACCGGTTATGATGATTTTAAGGCTTCCGGACACTACGGAATTGGTTGTGTGAATTGTCATGGAGGCGTTGGGGACAGCGGTGAGAAGCTCGAAGCACATTCGGGTGACTGGACCGACACACCTTCGATGTATTATGCGGAGAATTGCGGGACTTGTCACAGTGAGATTACGAACAATTTCACTACCAGTATTCACAATGGTACCGGACAAAAAAGAAAGGTGGCGATGAGGCATGGTGGAAGCAGTTCTGCTGATTGGGAAAATCTGAGTGAGGAGCACAAAGCTGGGTATAATCAGAAGTGTGCTAATTGTCATGGGACCTGTGGAAATTGTCACATTACCCGCCCCGACCTGGGTGGAGGTGGCCTGGCCAAGGGACACAAGTTTAATTCCTATGAGAGTAAGAATGCAAATCTGGATATGCTGAATATCTGTGTGACTTGCCACACCTCCCGGGGAGGGCATGCTTTCCTGGGTGTTGCTGCAGGCACCGAACCTGATCTGCACCAGCAATATGGTTATACCTGTCTGGATTGCCATGACGGCCATGAATTACATGGGGATGGGAAACCTGTTGAGCAGCGATATGCCTATACCGAATTACCAACCTGTGATCAATGCCATAGTAATCTTCAGAACGTTGGAAGTGAAGAGTCCAAAAAATACCATTCTGTGCATATGGACGATTTTTCCTGTTATGTATGCCATTCGCAGGATTATAACAATTGCGGGAGTTGTCACGTGGGGGGTGAAGGAGCAAGAATCGGGCATTACCAGGACTTTAAACTTGCAATCAATCCTATTCCGGATGTGAAGAGTGGATTTAACTCGGATATAACTGTGGTTAGGCGTACCCTGGCTGCTCCCGATAACTGGAAAGAGTACGGGGTGGAAGAATATGCAAGCTTTAACGTATTCCCCACTTATAATTATACATCCCCCCATAATATACTAAAGAGAACCACCCGGACAGAGGTGGAAGCTGGTGAAAGTTGCGGATCGAGCTGTCACCTCAAGGTGGTTGGTCAGGATACAATCAATAAAGAGCTCTACCTCTTTAAATCTGATCTGCTGGAATGGGAGATGGAGGCTACTGGTTTTATGACCATGGACGACCGTCTATAGAAGATGAAGATATTTAAATGAAGCATAGAAATTAAGTTAAACCAAACCAATAAATGATTATGAAGACAACAAAAATGTGGCTTTTAGCCCTTATTTTCCTGGCCTTTGCTGCCGTTTCCTGCGATAATGAAGAAGATCCGGTAGATGAAGCCAAACTTCTGGTGGAATACCTGGAAAGCGGTGACGGGGGCAACTATGCAAATACTGCTATGGCGGCCATTAAGAGTGCTGAAGCTACCAGAACTGGAAATATTGCCGGAACCGTGTATCTTGTTGATATCCGGGCTGCTGCTGATTTTGCTGCGGGACATGTTGAAAATGCTGTGAATGTTGCTGCTGCTGACCTTTTGACCCACCTGGATGGAACAGATGCGGATGATGGTAAAGATGTGATTCTGATTTGCTACAGCGGACAAACTGCGGCATGGGCAACTTGCCTGCTCAGACTTGCCGGATATGACAATGCCTATTCAATGCTTTATGGCATGTGTTCATGGAATACTGATTTTGCCGGTTCATGGAACAGTAATGTAAGTAATACCTGGGCCGCTTCATTCGAAGATGATGCTGTTGCCAAAGGACCTGCAGGTGATCTTCCCGTACTGAATACCGGTAAAACAACCGGCGAAGAGATTATGAAAGTACGTGTTGCTGAAGTGCTTGCTGAAGGATTTGGAGCAGCTGCTGTAGGTAATGCTGAAGTTTTTGGTGCATTGGACAACTACTATGTCGTCAACTACTGGGCCGAGGCAGACTATACTAAGTACGGTCACATCCCCGGAGCCAGTCAGTATACTCCCAAGGCAAGTATTGCTCTTGATGCTGATCTGCTTACCCTGCCTACCGATAAGCCTGTTGTGGTTTATTGCTGGACCGGCCAGACCAGTGCCAACATGGCTGCTTACCTGAAGGTAATTGGTTATGATGCCAAATCACTGAAGTTTGGTGCCAATGGAATGATTTATGATGAGCTCGAAGGCCACAAGTGGAGCGAAGCTGCTATCATGGATTACACCTATGTAACTGACTAAAGCATCCAGGAGTTTTCCTGAAACCTTTTTAAGAGGGCTGTCTCCACATTAGCGGAGACAGCCTTTTTTCAGCTTTCACCGGGCTTAAAGTGCTATGTCGGAATTTAGTTTGAGTCTTAATAATCACACATTTGCAAATTTGGTCCGGATATTGAAGTTAGATTTTAAGGAAATCGATATTTTTATAGAAATCAACTCACAGTTAACAAAAACTTTATAGCTATGTCATCAAAGAAACTATTAGTTGTTGCGGTTCTGGCGATCTTTGCAGTAGGTGCAATGCAGGCCCAGGATTTTAAGTACATCGGCGCAGCCAAATGCAAGATGTGCCACATGAAGGCTCCCAAAGGGGAACAGTACAATGTATGGTTGAAGGGACCACATGCCAGTGCATTAAAAACCCTTGCCAGTCCCGAGTCGCTGAAGATTGCCAAAGAAAAAGGCATTGCCGATCCTACCACGGCTCCAGAATGCCTCAAGTGCCATACTACAACCGGACATATCGATAAGGGTCTGAATGCTGGTATCATGGCAAGCGAAGGTGTCTCCTGCGAATCCTGTCACGGACCAGGAAGCCGTTACAAAGGCGCTTCCATTATGAAAAACAGGGAGCTGGCCATGAAGAATGGAATGATTCTTCCCACTGAGGAAGTTTGTAAGACCTGTCATAACCCAGAGAGCCCAACGTACAAGCCTTTTGTATATGCAGAAAAGGTTGCTATCATTGCTCATCCTGATCCAACCAGGAAGTAATTCCTGAATCATTAGTTAAAAAAATGAGGGTGATCTGCCGCAGCGGATCACCCTCATTTTTTTTGATGGTTTGACTATAACTTAGTGCTCATCTTCGTGATAGCCAGTAATCATACTCTTAAAAAGCGATCCTGGTTTTGATCCAAGTGTACAGGTGTAGAGGTGGATCAGGAGGAAAATGGACAGACAGAAAGCCATTATAAGGTGTAAATAGTCGGTCATGACCATGCCACTGATCCCAAATACCTGCATAATGATAGTTTCGGGGAACATCAGTCCAAGTCCTGAGATAATCACCAGAGGCATGCCTACATACATAGCAGCCACATAGCTTACTTTCTGCAGGGGATTAAATTTTCGTTCCTTATTAATGGCGAAAGGATGGGCCTCTCCCTTGAAAAAGCCTGAAATATAAAACATCGCCTGCTTCAACAGGTTTTTGCCCATATCTTCTTTCAGCCCTTTGTAATACTTTCCATTACCGGAGACCATGTTTCCAATAACAAAGAATCCGTAGTTCAACAAAAAGATGATGGCTGCGATGTTATGAATAGCCACCGCAACTTCAAAGGGGATTCCCGCGCCTTCGGGCGAAGCGTAGTGAATACTGATGCCAGTAGCAACCAGCAGGATGAATGTTAGCGCATTCACCCAGTGCCAGATTCTGTTCCAAACGGGATATAAGTAGTGTCTTTCTTTGGACATATTAGCTTGATTTTCGATTTCTGATTCGTAATACTATGTGAATGCCCATTCCCAGGAGCGTAGCTGCAAGGATCAGAATGCTTACTTTGCTCAGGAAGGGATTTTGATTTGTACCGATTACAAAGGAGTCATTCAGGATTACACCATTAACAAATCCAGCTTTCCGGTCTTCCCTGCTTTCAAATTTGTACAGCGTATGCAAAAGCCGGGAGTCTGAAGAGTGGCATTCGGCACATTTTCTCACAGCTTCTTCCTTGGGCAGAATTTTATGTGCAATGAGGATGGTGTCGTTTATCTCTGTATGGCACTCAATGCATCTTACACTGCGGATATGAGCCGCCTGGTTTGGTAACCAGTCGTGACTGTCAATGAGCTGGATTTCCTCCTTGTTGCTATACATTGAAAACTTTGAGAAGTCAGCATGGCAACTAAGGCAGATTTCATTTCCATAGGCAACTGCATCTTTCATGTTGTCGGATGTTCGCATGGATGGACTGTAGCTATGGGGGTCATGGCAGCTCCAGCAGGAGAATCCTTCAAGCTCATTGTGTATTCCTTCGGCCGATTGCATTTCAATGCCTTCGAAGTTATATTGGGCAAAGGCCTCATCGTAGCCATGGCAGTCCATACACAACATATGCTCTTCAAACCTAGAGTCCAGGGTATGGGGGTAATTATAAAATTCGTAGTCATGGCAATCCGTACAGCCGAAAGACTTGTGGGCAGCAGTGTAGAACATGTCCCGGTCAATCATTTTATCGGGTCCCATGCTTTTCACAATGGATCTTCCATTGGCAGTATCCTCCAGGGTGAATTTCATTTCACCGTGGCACTTCAGGCAACCCTCGTTGTCATCCACGTAGTAGTTAACTTCATGATAAAAGGGCTTAATTTTGGTTGTGTCTGTTGCCTGTGCAGAAAGGGAGCCTGCAATAGCAAGCAGGAGTCCCCCGAGCAAGAATTTAGTTTTCTTCATAGATTAAAACCTAATGGAGATGTTAAAACCAAACTGGAAGTTCTGTAATCCGTCTTCAAAATCAAAAGGATTGCGATCGTTGAAGGCCACACTGCGGTTCTTCACGATGGAATTGTAGTTTGATACAAATACCCGAAAAGAGTGGGTGGAGGTTCCGATTTCCACTCCAAGACTCAGGTTGGGGTAGATGGTTTCCGCCTCGATTGGGTCTCCTGATACTTCGCTGACTCCATCCTTGGGCTGAACCAGTGGCTGGTCATATTCAAGAACGATTGAATGAAAACCCAGTACCTGGAATTTTGCACCTACATCGAGAGAGTAATTGTCATTTCGGTATCCTTCCGGAACTGCATTGAAATAGACAAAGGTAGGAGCTACCTGGACACCGATTTTCTCCCCGATTTTCCTGGAGGCAATCACCTGGTGAAGGTAAGACATACGGTAAATGAATTTATAATCACTTTCGGGTCCGAAGTTTTTTGAATCCCTGGCATCCAATACCGCATTTCCGTAATAGGCCAGTGAAACCGGCATGCTATTGGAAGTAGTTTGCTGCAGGAAATTATATTTCCATTCAATGTCCTGCTGCATATAAGAACGTGTGGTTCCCAGTCCCAGCATGATTTTATCAGTAATACCATAGGAGAGTCCGATACGGGTATTGGCGCTGCCATAGATTCCGAAGATGTCGGATATTTCCTTGATATTGGCGAAACGGTGTTGAATCTCCAGGTTCATGCTTCCCTTATAGGGGGTATATACAGTCTGGTTATCCACCAGGGTGAGGGTTTCAAAGATTGGATAAACAGCTTCATCATCCTGGGCAAACAGGGTTCCGGCTGAGAGAAAGGCAATGATGATTGCCAGGGTGCTTAATTGAATATATTTTTTCATAGCTAAGGTTGGTTTTTTTAGTTATCCTGGGCGCCTTCCTGGATCCATCCCAGGATTTGCAATATTTCTTCATCTGTAGCACGGCCGGTGTGGGTGCCAGAGAACACGTTGTAAAGTCCGCTTTCGCAAGGGGAATCTATATCCACATATCCGCCCTCTGTGAGTTCATCGTATGACCAGCCATCACTAAGGTCCGGGGCCTGGCCTCCCGAATGGCAACTGACGCAACTGCTATTGAAAATGGGCTGAATATCTCCTGAATAGCTGACTCCCTCTGCTCCTTGCGGGCAATCAACAGGATATTCGTAATTGGAGCATCCAGACAGGAATAGAATCATAAGTCCTGTCATTAAAAATATAACTCTTCTCATTTGCTTTCGTGTTAGTTTTGGCAGTGTGGAAACACGCCTATTCATGCGCTAAGGTAGTGGTTCCCAGTCTTAGTGTGAAGGATTTCACATCGATGTTTACTGTCTTTTTTGCAGAGATAAGTCATCGCTTTTGCTGATCTGGATCAGTTTTTTTTTATTTTTATTCAAAATACCTCAATTACAGACTGCTTTTATAATGAATAAACTGAAATTATGTGAAGGTTGTGACACATGCAACAAGAAGTCACCGCTATTTCAGGTTCTTTCTGAAGAAGAGCTAGCCATTGTGAACAGGGATCGTTATTCGGTTCGGTTTAACAAAGGAGAAATGATCCTGAAACAGGGTACCTCGGCCACAACCCTGATATCGGTGGTGGAGGGATTTGCCCGGAAATATGTCGAAGGATTTAACGACAGGAACCTGATCCTTGACTTTGTTAAGCCCTGGCAACTGGTGGGGGCTCCTGGTGTTCATAACACAGGAAAACACAGCTACAGTGTCGTGGCCATCTCGGAGACCCTTGTCTGTTTCCTGGATGTGGAGAACTTCAATGAAGTCCTTGGAATAAATGGTGATTTTGCCAGGCTTTATATAAAATTATGCAGCACCAACTATGGGCGTTCCCTTGATCGCATGGTCAGTCTCAGTCAGAAACAAATGCCGGGCCGGGTAGCTGATGCCCTGATTTATCTTTCGGATGAAATTTATGAATCAAGCTGCATCGGGAATGAGATTTCCCGTCAGGACATTGCGGATTATACAAGCATGTCTAAAGACAGTGCGATCAGGATCCTGAAGGAATTTGAACGCGATCGTATTATCAGGCTTGAGGGACGCTGCATTGAGGTGCTTGATTTGAAGAGGCTTCAATCCATATCCCTCATGGGCTAGTGCAGTTCCTGGTGAGCCTGGGCTTATTCCTTTACCCGTTCAAAAAATAGATCCTGGAAGTCGTAGCTAAAATCGATGTCGGGCGAAACCCCCTTCATGGTGATTTGCCGGGCCAGGCCTTCTTCATCCAGGCTGAAAATAGCGAAAGCGTCGGCATCCAGTTCCCGGTTTTCCCATCTGATAGCAAAGGAATTGGCCTTGTAATGGTACATGGGGCCGGTGAGTTGCGGTGAGCGGAACGACCTGAACCAGGGTTTCCCATCCTGCAGGTAGATCTCCACCTTGCCAAACCACTTATCCCTGTATATTCCCACATAGTTGTCTATTATTATACCATGGTGATCGCCGTTTTCTACAACTTCCCAAACCCGATTAACCTCGGTACCGGCACTACCCTGGCTGTTTACATGCCTTTCCAGGTAATAAGCGGTCCAGTCGTAGGGTTCCAGTCCCAGGTAAGCATCCACAATCGTCTGTGATACAGCCTGGAAAAGACCTCCACCCCCGTAGTAGGAATTTGTAAGCACCACCACACCCAGTTCCAGTTCGGGGATCATCATGGTTTTCGACAACATGCCGGAAAGGTCCCCGGTATGGTATACTACCATCTTTCCATTCATATCACCCAGGTTCCAGCCCAGTCCATAGCCTGCGAAGTGCGGATTATATCTTTCGCTGGGCCTTACATTTTTAGTGGTATGGATTTTCCACATTTGCCTCTGTGTGGCTTCTGAAAAAAGTTGTTTTTCAAGGGATTCGCCATATCTGCCCTCATTCAGGTGAAGCAGCAGCCACTGGCTGATATCATTTGCATTGGAGAGGACTGCTCCCAGGGCACCATTCATGTGCTCCGGGTTGTGCTCATGCCAGGCAATGGTTTCCAGCTTGCCATCCACTACCATATGCGGTGTGGCCAGGTTCTCCAGTCCAGACATGGATGGGGGCAGGGTGGATGAGTGCTTCATCCCGATCTGGTCAAGGATGTGCTCCTGCACATAAGTTTCCCAGCTTTGACCGGAAACCCTACGGATTACTTCTCCTGCCACCATGTATAGAATGTTGTCGTAGTCATATTTGGTACGAAAAGCGGAAACCGGCTCGAAATATTGAAAATTGGTGAGCAGATCAGCCATTGTGAAATCAGACCCCGAGGGCCAGAATTGTAAGTCACCCGCACCCAGTCCAAGTCCGCTGCGGTGTGTAAGCAGATCCAGGATAATGAAGTTTTGGGTGACGTACTCGTTATACATTTTAAATTCAGGGATGTGCTCCACCACCCTGTCATTCCAGGATAGTTTGCCCTCTTCCACCAGGAGTGCCAGGGCTGTTGTGGTAAAGGCTTTACTGTTGCTGGCTATGGCAAAAGAGGTGTTAGCATCTACTTTTTCTTTTCCCTCCACCGATTTTAATCCATAGCCTTTTGCAAGGAAAATCTTTCCGTCTTTTACAATCCCTACGGCCACGCCGGCCACATTGAATTTTTCCATGGCATCTTCAACCAAACGGTCCACTTCCCTGGAGGATAGCTGGCCGAATCCGGTCATTGGAGTTACAGTTAAAAGAAGGACAGAGATCAGAATTTGAATGACATGCTTTTTCATGGGGCCTGAATGGGTTTAAAATGTAAAACTGATTAATTATTCTGAAAAACGGACTATTTCTTACCATTTTTATGCTGTTCAGGCTTTATGGCAGGTAAGAACTTTTATTTCGCACGCTTTCTTTAGAGAACAAGGATTTATTGAATATATTTAGCTTAGGGAGTTTTTTCATCTACGCTATGAAAAAATGTGAGCAAAATAGATTCATCCTGGGACTTGATGTGGGTTCGGTATCAATATCCCTGGTGCAGATCGATCAAAGTGGCAGCTTGATCGATCACAAGTATGCTCTGCACCACGGTGATATCAGGAGCACCCTGGTGAAATTACTCGATCAGTATAAACCTGAACGGATCCTGGGGATTACTGCCCCATCGGGAAAAACTCCCTTTCATCGGCAGATCAGGATATATGACACCCAGGTATCCCTGATGGCTGCTATATCACATCTCGGCCTGAATGCCCGTTCGGTACTTCATGTAGGTGCTGAGCGCTTCTTCCTCATGGAGCTTGATGAGAATGGGGGGTATTCCCATACCAGTCATAGTTCCTCCTGTGCTGCGGGTACTGGTAGTTTTCTGGATCAGCAGGCTTTACGGCTGAACCTTAAGGATACCGCTCAGCTGTCTGAGATGGCTCTGCAGAATCGGGGTGCTGTTCCAGATATTGCTGCCAGGTGTTCTGTTTTTGCTAAAACAGACCTGATTCATGCCCAGCAGAAGGGATATGGCCTGGAAGCCATTTGCGACAGCCTCTGCAAAGGGCTGGCCGAAAATATCGCCGATACCCTTTTCAATAAATCGGCACCGGAATCTCCTATAATGATGACTGGCGGGGTCTCCCTGAATCGCTCGGTTCTAAAGCATCTTAAGGACATGATCGGGAAGGAAATAGCGTTTCATCCCCTCTCTCATCATCTGCCTGCACTCGGAGCTGCTATCCTGCTGCTTGAAGAGATTAAGGAGGGAAAGACTATGCCTTTGATGGATTTCTCAAAGATCCTGGCCGAGCAGGGTGAGAAGGAATATTTTTTTGAAGCCCTGGAAGGCCCCGTGAATCCTTCTGCCAGGCAGGAGCCTTTCAGCTACAGGGAGTTCAGTGCTTCGCATAGCGGTCATTCCGGGAAGGTGCAGGTGGACATATATGCATTGCCGTCAAGTGGCAAAGCTAAATTTTACCTGGGTATCGATGTGGGTTCCACAAGTACAAAATCTGTTTTGTGTGATATTTCCGGCAAAGAGGTTGCCGGGTTTTATACTTATACGCTGGGGCAGCCTCTACTCGCTGTTCAGGCAATTTTTGAATCCATGGACAGCCTGCTGTCGGACCATGGTATTGAACCGGATTTTTTGGGCTGTGGGACTACGGGCTCGGGCCGTAAGTTTATTGGTGGGATTGTGGGTGCTGACCAGGATGTGGATGAGATTACTGCCCATGCAAGGGCTGCCTATGAACTGAATCCGGATACTGATACGATTATCGAGATTGGCGGACAGGACGCAAAGTTTACTCAGATGAAAGGGGGAGTGGTCACTTTCTCCCACATGAATACGGTTTGTGCAGCAGGCACAGGGAGTTTCATTGAAGAGCTTGCCGGCAGGCTGGGCGTTCAGTTGAAGGATTATGAGCGTTTGGCCATGGGACGGAGGGCTCCACTTGCAAGTGATCGCTGCACGGTATTTATGGAACGGGACATCAACCAACTCCTTAGCCAGGGCTATAGTGTGGAAGAAATGCTTGCCACTGTGATTCATTCCGTACGGGAGAATTACCTGAAAAAGGTGGCCAGTGAGGCGCACATAGGTGAGCAGATCTGCTTCCAGGGAGCCACCGCAAAAAACCGGGCCCTTGTTGCTGCATTTGAGCAACGTCTGGGTAAATCTCTCTTTGTTTCCCCACTCTGTCATCTCACCGGTGCCCTGGGAACAGCCCTGATCATTAAGGAGGAGCATGAAGGTGTTTCGAAGTTCAGGGGACTGGACCTCTATAAAAAGGAGATTCCGGTGGAGACCGAGACTTGTGATCTCTGCCTGAACCATTGTACCATCTCTGTGGCAAAGGTGAAGGGCGAGAAACTGGCCTATGGTTTTCTCTGTGGACGAGATTACGAGACCAAAAAATTTGTAAGGAAGGCAGGGGAGGACTTCGACCTGATGAGGGAACGCAGGCGGCTTCTGAAGGCAATAGGGCCACGGCAGGGAAAAAGTACTGTAAATCAGCCTTCCATCGGGTTGCCCTATACCCTCCACCTTGTGGAGGACCAGGCATTCTGGAGGCTGTTTTTCAAGGAGCTGGGAATTGAAATCGTATGTAGTGAGGGCTTTAAGGATACTCTCAAGGCAGGGAAAAAGATTGCAGGAGCCGAATTCTGTGCACCCATTGATGCCATGTACGGGCATGTGGCGATGCTTACAGAGACCTGCGATTACGTTTTTTTGCCCATCTACCTGGAAGCAAGGCTGAGTCCGGGGAAAAACGATCAGAACTTCTGCTATTACACCCAGTATAGTGGATCCCTTGCCTTCCTGGAGGGAAATAAAATAAAGCAAAAGCTGATTAGCCCCATGCTAAATTTCAGTAAGACGGGGGATTCTAATGGAGCAATACTTCTGAAGGAATTAAAGAAAGCGGGTTTTTATCAGCTGAAGTTGTCTGATATCTCAGCTGCCCTGCACAAGGCCCGGGAAGGAGCCAGGTTTATGAAAGAGGAGTTGGAGAGTTTATTCCGGGAAGGACAGAAAGATCCTGGTGACCTATCGGTGGTATTGCTGGGAAGGCCCTATGTGGTGCTTTCCGAAACACTCAACAAAGGCATCCCCAGGATTTTCTCTGATATGGGAATCAGGGCCTACTCACAGGATATGGTTGCGGTGGATGCTCAAAGAGATGATGCTTTTAATTCGCTGCTAAAGAAAATCCCCTGGCATTTTGCTTCCCATATAATGAGGGCAGCTGAACAAATCTGCAGGACCCCGAATCTCTACCCTGTGCTGGTGACTGCTTTCAAGTGTGCACCTGATTCATTCATCCTCGAATATTTCAAGCATTTAATGAATCTCTATGGGAAGCCCTACCTGGTCATACAGATTGATGAACACGATTCCAATACGGGCTATGAAACCAGGGTTGAAGCTGCTCTGAGGTCCTTCAGAAACCACGCCCGTTCAGCGGGCAGTCAAGCTAATCCCGATCTTGGGAGCCTGCTCCCAAAGGTGGATAAGGTGATAGGACAAAAAACCTTGCTGATACCCAACTGGGACATGTATGTAAGCCCCCTGATAGAGGCCAACCTGAGACGGGCGGGTTTCGATGCAAGACTGCTGGAATCAAGTGAGCTTGGTATCAGGAAAAGCATGGTTCACAATACGGGACAGTGTTTACCCATCAATGTGATTGCCCAGGATTACATGGACTATATTGAGCGCCACCGGCTTAATCCGGACAAGACTATTCTCTGGATGATGGAGAGCAAGGGGACCTGTAACATCAGACAATATCCCTACTATATTAAGCGCATCCTCGAGAATTACGGTAAAGGGATGGAGAAGGCAGCTGTTTATTCGGGGGAACTTACCCACCGGGAACTGTCGCTCGGAGCCACCTATTACGGCTATTTTGCCTATATGCTGGGAGGGCTCTTCCGGAAAGTAGCCTGCCGTATCAGGCCCTACGAGGAGAATTTCGGCGAGACCGATGCGGTCAATGAGGAGGTGCACCAGATCCTGGTAGAAGCCCTTTCAGGCAAGCGCTCCATAGAGGCAGCCATCAGGGAGGGGCTTGGAATGTTTGAGGCGATTGATTATGACAGGGACAGGCGAAAGCCGCTGGTGGCCATTTTTGGTGACCTGTATATCCGGGATAACCACATCATGAACCAGGACCTGATCAAATCCATAGAGAACGCGGGTGGTGAGGCACTGGTTACGCCTTATAATGATTATGCAAAGCTCACCATCGAGAATATTTTCCGTCGGGCCATTCAAAGGGGCGAAAGGGTGGAGACCGGGAAGAACAGGGTCATTCTGAATCTCTTGAAGTTCATGGATGAGAGATATTACAAACCATTCAGAAAAATTCTGGGTCCGGCGCCGGTAATCAGGCCCCTTAGGCTTGAGAAAAGCCTGAAGGATTATAACATCGACCTATTGCATTCGGGAGAGTCTTATGACAACCTCCTGAAGATTTTTTACATTATGGAGAACTACCCAGATGTTTCTCTTTTCGTGCAGACCAACCCATCTTTCTGCTGTCCTGCACTGGTTACAGAAGCGATGACAGAAAAGATCAGGGAGCAGACCGGAGTTCCGGTTGTGACCATCACCTACGATGGTACCAGTGACAGGATGAATGATGTGATTGTTCCCTATATCCGCACTGCAGCTATTGTTTCGAGACAAACAGAGGCCTCAGGGGCTCCACGCGTTTGATATTTATCCAAAATCGTCAGTGTTTATTTGGGTGCGCCCTACCCCGCATTCATCCAGCATCCTGGTCATGGAGTTGAGAAAGTTGCTGGTTCCCACAATATAGTATTCCATCTCTCTTAGATCGGCAGGGATTTTTTTTAATGTTTCAGCGGAGATACGTTTTTCCTTTCCGGTGAAAACCGGTACATAGGTATAGTTCTTAAGTTTGGGCTCCATCAGTTTTTCATGGAAGGCAGCCCCTTTCTCTTCCCTGTTTGTACTGATCAGGCAGACCGGGCCCTCATAGCCTCGCTTCTCGAGTTCCCCGAGCATGGGCAGGACAGGAGAAATACCAATGCCGGAGACCAGGAATACAAAACCTTTTGGGGAAGGGCGCAGGATGAAGCTCCCGGCCGGACCATAAATGGTGGCCTTGTCGCCGGTTTGAAGGGCTTCACAGCTTTGCTTGAAACTGCTTTTACTCTTTCTCATTATGAAGCTCAGGTAATCAGTATCCGGATGAGAGGCTATGGATAGCGGGCGGACGGGGACATCCATTTCCATATAGGCCGGGTCCTTAAGTGAAAGATAGACGTATTGTCCAGGCTGAAATACAAAGTCTTTCGGCTTTTCAAAAGTCAGCTCCAGGCTTGAGTCAGCAATCTCCTTTTTGCCGATTAAGCGCACTGTACGCTGATCATTAAATCTCAGCCCTTCAGTACTTATTCCTTTTTTATCGAGCTTATCATTTACCTTTAGACCGCAAAGAAAACCGCTTACAAGTGCGCCGGTGAATCCACCCCCGGGAAAGGTCCAGTTCCCGGAAAACCAGAGGTTTTTGACCGGGCTCTGGTAGGAAGGCCTTTTGAATCCTGCCTGGGAAGGAGTTTGCGCATATCCATAGGGCGCAGCATGGGGATTCATTGTGTATCTTTTGATGGTACGTGAGGTGGCAACTTCATAGCTTTCAATAAGAGGGGTAATACCAGGAAAAGCTTTTTCGAGTCGTTCAAGCATAATAAGGGCAACCTCCTGCTTTTTTATTTTGTAAGCTTGTTCATCAAGCCCTTCCCAGTCGCTCAGCTTATCGGCCGAGCAAATGGTTCCGAAGCTCTTGCCTGCCGGGGCCAGTCCCGAATCAATCATGCTGTAATTGACAAAAACAAAATTTCGCTGTGACCAGTTTCCATAGTTGTTCGCTTGGATATGTTTGAGGGATTGTACATGATCGCCATAGATGAAGGTGGAGTAGTGTCTTTTAGTCAGATTCCCAATCTCCCTGGAAAACCCTATGTAGATGCAGAATAGGGAGCAGGAGGGCGTAAGGTCTTTTGTCTTTCTGGTAACTATCTTCCGTGCACTGCCAGTCAGTAAATCTTTAACCAGGGGCACAGCCCCGCTGTGAATTATACTTGCTGCGTAAACCTTTTGTTCAGAGAGCCGTGGGTTGAATGCATCTTTGAATGAAACCCCCACTGCTTTTTTCCCTTCAAGCAAAATCTGGTTGACCCTTTTACCAAGAAGGATGTTGCCCTGGTTTTTTTGAATTACCCTTGCAAGGGAGTCGGATAGCTTTTGTGATCCTCCCTTCACAAAGAATCCACCATGATGAATGAAGCTTGCCTGTGCTTTGGCGAAAAACACCATCGACATGCTATAGGGGTCGTCATGGTAGTAAACCAGGTTACCCTGGAGGATCAGTTTCAAATCCTCGTTGGAAATGTAGCGATCCAGGAAGTATCCAAGGGTTCTGCTGAAAGTCTTCAGAATGTTGGGAAAGAGGATGGGAAAGAGCGGGAATTTCCAGATTTTTTCAATTGTATTTCCAGGGAATTTTGAAAGTTCATCCTGAACTCCAAGAATCAGTTTGAAGAATTTCCTGATTCCCTTTTCCTGGTCAGGGTAGGCCCTGATCAATGCTTCAACAGCTTGCTCCGAGCCGTTGGGGAAGGTGAAATCTATGCGGCTGTTCTGAATATGGAAAAACTCAGGAAGAGTCTGAAAATCCAGGTGTTTCATAACCCCCAGAAATCTAAGTAGGGAATGGTTTTTGCTTTCATCAATCAGGTGACCATCCATGGCATGGAGCCCTGCTTCCATGAGGAAATCTTTACGTTTGAAAGTGGTGGCGCAACCTCCGGGAACGTAGTGCTGCTCCAGTAGCAAAACTTTTTTTCCTTTCCTGGCCAGGATTGCTCCGGCCGAGAGTCCGCCGAGTCCGCCGCCGATGATGATGGCATCATAATCCATGGCCAATACTTATATTAGATATCCATTTGCTTTGCACAGGGAAAGTAGCTAATTTGATCGCTTCAAAAATCAATTGAAGATAAAATATTTTATATGAAATACTCCATCTACATATTATTTGTGGCATTGTTCTTTTCGTGCCAAAGCACAAAAACAGAGCCGGTAAAGATTACAGGTGAACTACAGCAATGGCATAAGGTTACTTTGGAAATTGCTGGACCTGCAACTTCCGAATGGGCCGAGGCGAATCCATTCCTGGATTATAAGCTGGAGGTGCTTTTTACCCAGGGTGATGTAAGCTATTCTGTCCCCGGTTATTATGCAGCCGATGGAAATGCCGCGGAGAGTTCGGCCAGGGATGGCAATGTCTGGAAGGTTCATTTCAGACCTGATGCCATAGGTCAGTGGGATTACAAGGTTCTTTTCAGGAAAGGGAAGAATATTGCCGTTGTGGATGGTGATGATCCGGGCGATCCAATGGAGGCAGACGGAGCTGAGGGCAGTATTGATATTGTTGCGTCGGATAAGAGTGCACCCGATTTTCGAGCCCTCGGGCGTATTGTGAATGGCGGGAAAGGTTATTTCACCTTCCAGGAGAGTGGCGATCTGTGGATCAAAAACGGAGCCGATAGTCCGGAAAACTTTTTGGCCTATGAGGGTTTCGACCAGACTTCCCGTTTTAGCCTGAAGAAGGTGGTAAGGGAAGGGGAGGCCAATGTAAGGGAGAGCCTGCACAGTTATGAAACCCATGTGGCTGATTGGCACGAGGGAGATCCCACCTGGCAAAACGGGAAGGGAAAAGGAATGATCGGCGCAATCAATTACCTGCATTCGGAGGGTGTTAATTCGGTATACATGCTCACCCTTAATATCCTGGGTGATGGAAAGGATGTGTGGCCTTATTCAGATTACGGTGAGCGTTACCGTTTCGACTGCAGTAAACTCGATCAGTGGGAATTGGTATTCGATCATATGGAAAGAAAAGGGATGATGATGCACCTGGTTTTGCAAGAGACCGAGAACGAGGTACTGCTGGATGCAGGTTTTACCGATGTTCAGAGACGTGTTTACCTGCGTGAACTGGTGGCCAGGTTTGGTCACCATGCTGCTGTTACCTGGAATATTGGAGAAGAAAACGGCCCCACCCACTGGTCACCTATCGGTCAGACCGATCAGCAAAAAAAGGATATGATGGCCTACCTCAAAAGGGTTAATCCCTATCCATCCAACGTGGTATTACATACCCATTCCAACGATGAGCACCAGGATGAATACCTGGTTCCCATGTTGGGTTTTGAGTATCTGGATGGTCCATCCATGCAGATTGCAGACCCCCGCAGGGTTCATGAGCGCGTTCTGAAGTGGGTGGAAGAGTCGGAAAAGTCCGGGAAAAGGTGGGTCGTAAATCTTGACGAAATTGGTCCGGCCCACAAAGGAGTCATGCCCGATTCGCATGATCCGGACCATGATACCATCCGGCACCATTGTCTTTGGGGTACCCTGATGGCAGGTGGAGGAGGAGTTGAATGGTATTTCGGCTACAGGTTTCCACACAACGATCTGAATTGTGAAGATTTCCGGAGCCGGGCCAACTGGTGGAAGCAATCTACCCTGGCCACACAATTTGTAAAGGGTTTTCCCCTGGAGGAGATGAAGGTGATGGATGAACTCGTGGAGCCCAAAGATGCCTACTGCCTGGCAAAACCGGGAGAATTGTATGTGGTTTATCTTCCTGCTGGCACAGGGAAGGCGGGGATCAGGCTTGATAAAGCCGGGAACTATTCTGTAAAGTGGTTTAACCCCCGGGAGGGTGGTGAAATGCAGGATGGTTCAGTAACTTCGCTCAGTGGAGGCGGCCTTCGTAATCCCGGTGCGCCACCAGCCACCTCGATGCCTATGGAGGTGGATTGGGTACTTGTACTGACCCTTTAGCCGAATAACTTCACAGACTTGTCTTCGATCATCTGATGCAGCTGGTCGAGCAGGGCTTGCTCGTGACGGTCGATGTGACCATCTTCTGTGGCAAGGCTGTGTATTTTATCTAATTCATCATGAGTAATTAGATGATCCTCTATTGCATGTTCTATCATTTTTCTAAGTCGGACAGCGTCTTCACTAATGGCCATATCAATCGTTTTTAAATTGAAATCAAAAGTACATGAATTAGGTGGTTTTTCGATAAAAATTAAAGCTCTTTTAGCATCCAGATGCTGCAGCCTGTATGACCCGATTGTCCAAGGGGTACAGCAAGTCTTTTAAAACCAAGCCGGTCGTACATGCCAATGGCCCTTGAGAAGTGGGGCAGACTCTCCAGGTAAAGTTTGCTATATCCCAGTTCACGGGCCGAATCAACGGAGTGTTGCATGAGGGATTTCCCGCTTCCATTCCCCCTGATGGATTTGGCCAGGTAGAATTTTACAAGTTCGCAGTAGTTCTTTTCCAGTCCTTCGGTGGGATATATTCCGCAACAACCCACTGCTTTCCCATTTATTTCAGCCACCCAGAGTACAGATCCTGGTTTTTGGAACAAGCCGTACAGATCGTTGGTAGTGGGGTCGGAATACACAGTTCCCTGGCGTGGGGCATCAAATTCCTCAAATACATCCCGGATCATCTTTGCCAGGTGGGGATTATCCTCCCTTTTTATCTTACGAATAATCATTTGAATTCTTCCATTCTTTGACGGTGGTATTCACTTCCGCTGATTTCAAATGCCCTGGTTTCATTGATCAGGGCATTCTTGAAGTCGCCCTGGGTTACATAATAATCGGCCAGAGAGTCGTAGGCGTTTGCGCTGGAGGGGAAATATTCGATGCCTAAGAGAAAAATGGCAAGGGATTTTTGAAGCTTTCCCATCTCCATATACATGTATCCAAGCATGTTTAATAAACCCTCATCATAAGGAGGAACAAAGTAAGAAAAATGCGCTTCTAGTTTTTGTTCCCTTTTCCTGATTACCTGGAGCAGTTCGTCCAGGGGTGTCTCAGGATTATTGATTTTGTCAGTATCTTCCATCTGGAACCAATCAAAGAGAAAAATAAGACCATCCAGAATGGATGGCAAGGGTATGGTTCCATGCAAGTCGTGCGGATAATATTTCCATTGGATATTTAAGCCACTCTGAACGTTGTTTTTAGCTGCTCTGTAGAATTCAATATTTGAACGGGCAAATAATGTGTATTCGCTAGTATCTTCCATCACATTCTCAATATTGATCCCGCTGTTTTGCATGTGCAGCTGCCCTCCTAGAGTTAGAAAGATTGATTTTCCTTTGAAGCTTTCCTGACTGAATATCTCCTTCGATTGTTTAAGCAGTTTCTGATTGTCCCAGTCAAGGCTGGGATCAATGGCCAGATAATTCTCAAAGAGATCGCTATGATTGATTAAAGCAGAGATTGTAAAGAGACCTGCATAGGAGTGGCCGATCAGGGTTCTGTATCCGGTGACAGGATAGTTTTTCTCCACATATGGGATGAGTTCTTTTTCAATAAAGGCGGTAAAATTTTCAGCACCGCCAGTTTCCTGCTTAAATGCTGCACCACGACGAAATTCCACCTCAGATGTTGTCAGGTCCCTTGTTCTGTTTTTATGATTTGATATACCAATGATGACCATTTCTGGCATATATCCTCCCCAGTAAAAATCATACACTGTCGCTGCTGCTTTAAGGATAAGCTCCCCATCCAGAACATAGATTACGGGGTATTTATGCTTGCTGCTTTCATCAAAACTTTCAGGCAGGTGAATGTAAATTTCTCTTGATTCATTGAGAATGTCGGAATGCAGACTATCGATTATACCCATTTCAATAATGTGGGTTCTCTGGGCTTCAACCTTTTGAGCCGTGCTGAAGAATATTATGCCGAACAGTATGATGATTAATTTATTAGCCATGCTTTTTCTGTTAAAATTTGTTTTGAAATTCTATTATGTGATGGAGATCCTGTAAGCTTGCTCCCGATTCGCACAGGTAAGAACGCAAATAAAGCGCAATTTGGGAATCTTTCCTAAAAGTCCTAATATATCACCCAGTTGCAATAAGCTAGCTGATATCCCCTCTCCTCATCACATTAAGCTATGTAACCAAATCATATTATTATGAAATACGGAGTAAACAGAGTGACGCTGGTTGGAAATGTGGGTGAGGTGCCCAGAGTTTCTGAACGTGACGGGGAGGCCTTTGTGGCCAATTTCCCCCTGGCGACCAATGAAGTCTACAAGAACAAGGAAGGGGAGGAGGTGTCAAAAACAGAATGGCACCGCATTGTGGTATGGAACAAGGCTGCAGATATTGTGAAGCAGCATGTGCATAAGGGGGATGCCCTCTTTGTGGAGGGAAAAATATCCACCAACAGCTGGGACGACAAGGATGGGAACAAGCGCTACAGTACAGAAATCGTTTGTGATAACTTCCTTTTTCTCTCACCCCGGAACAGTGGGCAGGAGATGAGTGCCCGGGATGAGGTAAAGGCGGAGGCGAAGTCAAAAACCGGGGCAGAGGTTTAATCTGCCCGGTTCATTCCCGATAATATCTGCCGGCAGGCTATTCCGATGAATCCCTGTACGATTCCAGGGGCTCGCAGCTGCAGACCAGGTTCCGGTCTCCATAGCCGTCGTTAATCCGACTTACCGGGGGCCAGAATTTGTTCTCTTTTACCCAGGGCAGGGGAAAGGCTGCCTTCTCTCTTGAGTATTTTTTTTCCCAGTTTTCGGCCAGGAGGACTTCAGCGGTGTGAGGGGCATGGCGCAACACACTGCCTTCTACGTCCTGTCTTCCTTCGGAGATCTCCATGATGTCCTTATGAATATCAATCATGGCCTCAATAAAGCGGTCCAGCTCGGCCAGTGATTCACTTTCGGTGGGTTCCATCATCAGGGTGCCGTGTACAGGGAAAGAGAGGGTGGGAGCATGGAAGCCATAATCCATCAGTCTTTTTGCAATGTCTGCCTCGGTAATGTCAGCCATGGCCTTAAATTTCCTGCAATCGAGGATCATTTCATGAGCCACTTTGCCTTCGGTTCCCCTGTAAAGGATGTCATAGTGATCCTTCAGTGAGGTGGCTACATAGTTTGCATTCAGGATGGCAATGCGCGTGGATTCGGTGAGCCCGCTTGCTCCAAGCATTTGGATATAACTGTGGGAGATGGCCAGTACTCCTGCACTTCCATAGGGTGCAGCAGCAACCGCGCTTATTCCCTTGATTCCGCCGGTCTCTACCAGGGGGTGGGTGGGCAGGAACTCAACCAGGTGGTTGGCTACGCCAATGGGGCCAACGCCGGGTCCGCCACCACCGTGGGGTATGGCAAAGGTTTTGTGAAGGTTCAGGTGACATACATCTGCCCCAATATAGGCAGGGCTGGTGAGGCCCACCTGGGCATTCATATTGGCCCCGTCCATGTATACCTGTCCGCCCTTCTCATGAACCATGTCGATAATTTCACGGATATTATCCTCAAATACTCCATGGGTGGAGGGGTAGGTGATCATGATGGATGAGAGCTCTTCTTTATGGGCTTCCGCAAGCTCATTCAGATGGGCCGTGTCGATATTTCCACGATCGTCGCATTTGACAACTTTTACGCTCAGTCCGGCCATCACTGCACTGGCCGGGTTGGTGCCGTGTGCTGAGGCCGGTATCAATACGATATTCCTGTGGGAATCGCCCCGGCTCTGGTGGTAGGCCTGGATGACCATCAGTCCCGCATATTCACCCGAGGCTCCGGAATTAGGCTGGAATGAAATGGTTTCAAAACCGGTGATCTCTTTAAGTCCGGCCTCGAGTTCGTTGATTAACTGGCTGGTTCCTTCGGTCTGGTCGATGGGGACAAAGGGGTGCAGGGATGCAAATTCGGGCCAGCTTACAGGCATCAGCTGAGTTGCAGCGTTCAGCTTCATTGTACACGACCCCAGGGAGATCATGGATTGGGTCAGGGAGATGTCCTTTTTCTCAAGCATCCTGATGTAGCGCATCAGGTCCGTTTCCGATCGATAGTTGCTAAAGACGTCCTGAGTCAGGATCTTCGACCTGCGTATAAATGATTTATCAAATGCAGTAGTGGTTTCAATACATTCCTGGTATTGGACCACTTTTTTTACTGCTATTGAGAAAACTTCCAGGAGTTCATTCAATTCTGCTTCAAGGGTCGATTCATCTGTGGAGAACTGAAGCCGTTTTTCATCATGGTAGTAAAGGTTAATCTCCTTTTCAATGGCCAGCTTCTTCACAGATTCAGTGGTGAGTGAACCCGGCATTTCTACCAGAAGGGTGTCGAAGAAGTTTTCATGAACCACATGGTATCCCAAGGCTTTCAGCTGAGCGGCCATATAAACAGCGCCGCTATGGATGTTGGAAGCAATTCTCTGCAGACCTTCCGGACCATGATAGACGCCATACATCCCCGCCATGCTGGCAAGCAGAGCCTGAGCTGTACAGATATTCGAAGTGGCACGCTCTCTTTTGATATGCTGTTCCCGGGTCTGAAGTGCCATCCTCAGGGCAGGTTTTTCATTTACATCTATAGAGATTCCGATAATTCTTCCGGGAATGTTTCTTTTGAATGATTCCTTTGTGGCAAAAAAGGCAGCATGTGGTCCTCCATAAAACATGGGAATTCCAAAGCGCTGGGTGGAACCAATCACCACATCAGCATCCCATTCACCCGGAGGAGTGAGCAAAACCAGGCTCATCAGGTCGGCAGCAACAGCCACGGCAATTTCCTTTTCGTGGGCTGCGAGGGTGAAATCGGCATAATTCCTTACAGCTCCGTCGGCAGCTGGGTATTGAACCAGGCAGCCGAAAACACTATCGTCAAGTTTTGCCTGTTCATAGTCTCCAAACACGAGTTCAATACCCAATGGCTGTGATCGGGTTATAAGTACGGCTTTAGTCTGGGGGAATATATTTTCATCCACAAAGAATTTATTTTTCCCAGCTTTTATTGCACTTCGGCTTCGGGCATTATATAACATGATCATTGCCTCGGCGGCGGCAGTAGCTTCATCCAGAAGAGAGGCATTTGCTATCTCCATACCGGTAAGATCCATCACCATGGTCTGAAAATTAAGCAGGGCCTCAAGGCGCCCCTGGGAAATCTCCGCCTGGTATGGGGTATAGGAAGTGTACCAGTTTGGATTTTCAAGGATGTTCCTTTGTATTGCAGAGGGCAAAATGGTGTTGTAATAGCCAAGCCCGATGTAGGATTTGAAGAGCTTATTTTTCCTGGCAATTTCCCTCATCTTTTTCAGGTAGCTGCTTTCGTCGATTCCTTCTGGAAGCTTCAAGGCCTGTTTGTTATAGATGGATGCAGGAACGGTAAGCTCCACCAGTTCGTCCAGTGATGCAGCACCAATTTTCTTCAACATCTTATCGATTTCGGTCTTGTCCGGACCCAGGTGGCGTTGGCTAAAATTATCTTGTTTCATTCCTTGAATAATTGCTTAACATGATTTTTGAACAGAAGCCCAAATATAGTTAAAAGGGACTTCAAATTTTATGTCAGAAATCATGTTGTTTAATCTACTTCAGGAAGGGATTTTCATCCCTCTCGCGACCGATATTTGAGGAGGGGCCATGTCCCGGGAAGACCAGCGTTTCCGGGGGAAGTGTAAGTAATTTTTCCTTTATTGATCCGATGAGCGTGTCATAATCGCCGCCCGGCAGATCGGTTCGGCCTATACTCCCGGAGAAGAGTGCGTCGCCGGTGATCACAAATCCTCCTTCTTTAGAATAGAATGAAACGCTTCCAGGTGAGTGGCCAGGAACATGAAGGACCTTAAGCAGATGCTTTCCAATGGGAATGTCTTTTCCCTCTTCCAGGAATTCATCAATGCCATCAATGGGCTTTACGTTCCAGCCAAAGAGGTCGCCCATCAGGGGAGCATTGGTGATGATCTTTAATTCTTCCCGGTGGGCTCTGATCGGGAGACCGTATTCCGATTTAAGGAAATCGAGCCCCAGTATATGGTCTACGTGGCAATGGGTGTTGATTTGCCCTTTCAGGGCGAGACCTTTTTCCTTAATCATGGATAATAAGGACTGCTGCTCTTCCCAGGAATAGAATGCAGGATCGACCAGCAGGCATTCGAGACTATCATCCCATATCAGGTAGGTGTTTACCTGGAAATTATTGAATATGATTGCTTCGGTATGGATCATTCTAATTGTTTTTTCCCCTTAGTAGCGGGACAAATGAGAAGTTGCCATGCTCACTTCTTTTGTACTCCTTTTCTGATAAACGCTCGACCCGAATCATTTTTTGACCGGCCGAGCCCCCCTCCGGAACCACCAGGATTCCACCAATACTTAACTGTGCCAGTAGTTTGTCCGGTATTTCTGGTGCTGCTGCTGTGACCAGGATTCTGTCAAAGGGTGCATAGGAAGGGACACCTTCATAACCGTCTCCATAGAAATAAACCGGTTTGTAGTGAAGCGGAGAAAGTGTTTTTTGCGCTTCCAAAAAAAGCTGTCTCTGTCTTTCAATTGTATATACCCGTGCACCAAGCTCCAACAGAACGGCTGTCTGGTAACCCGATCCGGTTCCTACCTCCAGTACTTTGAGGTGTCTTTTAACTTCCAGTAACTCGGTTTGAAAAGCAACCGTAAAGGGTTGGGAGATGGTTTGTCCGGCCGAAATAGGAAAAGCTTTGTCGTTGTATGAGAAGTTTATAAAACTGCTGTCCATGAATAGATGCCTTGGAACCCGGTCCATAGCATTCAATACTTCTTCATTTCGGATTCCTTTCCCTCGAATCTCTTCTATTAGCTTCTTTCTTAGACCTTTATGGCGAAAATTATCCATTTTTATCCATTATGAATCCAAATATAGCGTATATTCTTGAACATATATGGCCATTTTTTTTGTCATGCATGCAATTATTTGGCTTGATTTGCAGTTATAAAATTCAGAGGTCAGAGTTGAATGAAAAACCAAAGGAGCAAACGCCTGCTATACATCCTTTTTGACTTCCTCGCTGCTTCGGCGGCCTGGATTTTGTTTTATATATTCAGAAAGCTGCAGATTGAGCCGCAGGTTTTTGGTATTGAAATTCCTATTGCGCTGGGTTCCCGGTTCTGGGCAGGGGCCATTGGGCTCCCTTTTGCATGGATTATCTTCTACTATTTTACGGGTTTTTATAATCATGTTTTCAGACGATCGAGGCTGGATGATTTTACGAGGACCATTACAACCTCTCTGTTGGGGGTTTTGATGATATTTTTTCTCCTGATTCTGGATGATACGATCGTTGACTATACCAATTATTACATTCTTTTTTTCACCCTGTTCCTTTTGCATCTGACTTTAACCATGGTGCCAAGGATGATCCTGACAAGCAGGACTGTCAGAAGGGTACATCAACGAAAGATTGGTTTTAAGACAGTGATGATCGGTAGTAACGAAAATGCAGTGGATGTGTATATGGATATAAAGGATCAGAAAAAGTCGAGCGGACACGAGATTCTGGGTTTTATCAATGTGCATCAGAAAGTTCATTACCAGCTGCAGGATTATCTTCCTCAGCTGGGTAGCTATGAAAACATGGAGGGCATTTTACGCAAGTTGAATGTGGAAGAGGTAATCATAGCCCTGGAGCCATCAGAGCATGGAAAGATCGGAGATATTGTTAACCGCTTATCTCTTCTGGATTTAAGAGTGAGCGCGATTCCCAGTATGACCGATATTCTCACAGGAAAGGTGAAGAGTACCACGATCTTTGGGACTCCTCTCGCGGAGGTAACCCATGATGTAATGCCTGCCTGGCAGCAAAATGTGAAGCAGTTGATGGATGTGGTTATTTCCATCCTGGCGCTGGTGGTCCTTTCGCCCTTGATCCTGTGTCTTGGCTTAGGGGTCAAGCTTTCCTCGCCGGGGCCGATTTTCTACAAGCAGCCAAGGGTGGGGAGATATGGACAGGAATTCCATATCTATAAATTCAGATCCATGTATCATAAAGCGGAAGAAAATGGTCCGGAATTATCCTCCAAGCATGATCCCAGGGTGACTCGCTTTGGTCAGTTTATGCGAAAGCACAGATTAGATGAGATTCCCAATTTCTTCAACGTATTGAGAGGCGATATGGCCCTGGTTGGTCCCCGTCCCGAAAGAGCCTATTTTATAAGGAAAATTACGGAACAGGCTCCCCATTACGTTCACCTTCATAAGGTAAAGCCGGGCATCACTTCCTGGGGCCAGGTTAAGTATGGCTATGCTGAAAATGTAGAGGAGATGGTTAAGCGACTCCGTTTCGATATTCTCTATATTGAAAACAGGTCCCTCTTTGTGGATTTGAAAATTCTCTTCTATACGGTCATTACCATAATCAAAGGAAAAGGCGTTTAATCAGGTTTTGTGATGTATTGAACAGGGGTTTTAGTTTAAGCCCCGACCTTTCAGCAATGCGTCGATGGTAGGCTCTTTGCCCCGAAAGTTCACATACATTTCCATCTCTTCAACAGATCCTCCTTTTTCAAGGATATTCTGCCTGAATGAAAGCGCTGTTTCCTGGTCGAAAAGGCTGGTTTCTAGAAAGGCGTTAAAGGCATCCTTGTCCAGCACCTCAGCCCATATATAACTGTAGTAGCCTGCCGAATATCCTCCGGCAAAGATATGGGAGAAATACGTGGACCGATAGCGGGGAATGATCTCATTGATGAGCCCGATTTTATCCATGGAATGCTTTTCAAAGGCCTCCACATCCAGATCGCCTGCATCCTTGAGGGTATGATAATCCATATCAAGGATCGAGGCAGCAAGATATTCAACGGTGGAGAATCCCTGGTTGAATTTCCCTGAAGCTTCCAGTTTTGCGATCAGTTCGTCCGGAATCATCTCTCCACTTTCGTAATGTTTTGCGTAGTTTTTCATTACCTCGGGATGGGCTGCCCAGTTTTCCATAACCTGCGATGGAAGTTCAACAAAGTCCTGCGCAACAGCTGTACCGGATGTGGTGAGGTATTCGCACCTGGTGAGCATGGAGTGAAGCGCATGTCCAAACTCATGGAAGAAGGTGAGGGTCTCATCAAAGCTCAGCAGGGCAGGTTTACCTCCTGTGGGCCTCGTGAAGTTCATAACAATCATGTGAACCGGGGCTATCCATTCTCCTTTTTCCATGTGGGCCTGGCGTATGGAAGTGCTCCATGCTCCCCCTTTTTTACCTGGCCTGGGATGGAAGTCCATGTATATAACCCCCAGGTGAGAGCCATCCTTTTCTTTTACTTCAAATGCTTTTACCTCTTCGTGGTATCGGGGAAGATCGCTTCGCTCTTCGAAGGTCAGGCCGTACAAATTATTAACCACAGAGAATAGTCCGTCTTTCACAGCTTCAAGGCTGAAATAGGGGCGAAGCTCTTCTTCATCCAGCTCATACTTTTCTTTCCGGATCTTTTCTGCATAGTACCACCAGTCCCAGGATTCGAGATTGAATCTGTTTCCCTCTTTATTAATCATCTCCTGCATCATAGCCGCTTCTTCTTTGGCCTTTATAAGTGCAGGTTCCCAGATGGTCATCAATAGATCATAGACATTGGCCGGTTCCTTGGCCATGCGGTTTGCCAGGTTATAATCTGCATGGGTTTCATAACCCAGGAGATTTGCACGTTCGATTCGAAGTGATACAATCTCAGCAATAATCGCCTTGTTATCAAATTCGTTATTATTATTGCTTCGTTTAAACATGGCCCTGTAAATATCTTCACGAAGTTCCCTTTTCTCAGAATACTGCAGGAAAGGAATCCAGCTGGGTTTGTGCAGGGTAAAAATCCACTTACCTTCCATATCTGCAGCAGCGGCTGCATCTGCAGCTGCCGAACGAACCGATTCGGGGAGTCCGTCCAGGTCAGCTTCATCCTCTATGACCAAGCTGTAGCTGTTTGTTTCAGCCAGCATATTGTTCCCGAAAGTGAGGGTCAGCATTGAAAGTTTCTCATCGATCTTCCGGATCTTTGCTTTTCCCTCTTCATCAAGGTTGGCACCGCCGCGCTCGAAACCCTGGTAGATCTTCTTTAGTACCCGGGTTTGTTCGGCCGACAGGTTCATGCGCTCCTGGTTTTCGTAGACCGCTTTTACCTTCAGGAAAAGTGTATCATTCAACATCATGTTGCTGTGGTGTGCAGAAGTCAGGGGAACCAGTTCCCGGGCAATAGAGTCAATCACAGCGCTGGTTTCGGCCGAAAGAAGTTTATAGAATACGCCACTTGCTTTTCTGAGAACCTCCCCGCTGATGTCAAAAGCAGCGATTGTATTTTCAAAGGTGGGTGTTTCTTTGTTGGCAACGATGGCTGCGATCTCAGCTTCCTGCTGACGAATGCCTTCTTTAAAGGCAGGCAAAAAATGGTCGTTTTCAATTATATCAAATGGGGGTACACCAAAGGGCGTATCATACTCGGTAAGGAAGGGATTCATGGTCTCTTGTGGATTCGTTTGACACCCTGTAAACAGGATGACTGAAAGTGTAATGGGGATGATGAGGTTTTTCACATTAAATCATTTATGGGATTTCAAGGCGCTAAATATAGCCAAAAAAAAAGAAGGGCTGTTGTCCGCCAAGGCGGAACAGCCCTTCGGCAGAAACCTAAAGATTTTGATAATGGTGAAATTGCCTTAGCCTGGAAAACCTGAATTAGATTTTATCGGTCTCTACAACACGTCCGAGAATATCGGCATAGGGCATCATTAAGAAATTCCGTCCGTCAAATTCCAGTTCAGTGCCTGAAAAATTCTTATAAAAAACCACATCGCCTACTGAGATCTCAGGATCTTCGATCCCGCTTAATGCCAGTACCTTGGCAAAGATTGGTTTTTGTTGGGCGGTATCCGGTATAATGATACCTGAAGCAGTTTTCTCTTCTGAGGCTTCCAATTCAAGAAGCACATGTTGATTAATTGGCTGTAACTCTTTCATTTTTAATTGTTTTTAGGTTTACTAAACGAGTCGAACTCATTATATCTCAAGGAGCTGATTAATCCTGGCTTTGTTAAAACCCACGATCATCTGTCCGTTTATTTCTGTCTGGGGTACCCCCTGCTGGCCGCTCTTCCTTACCATGGCTTCCGCAGCTGAAGTATCTGAAGCAATATTGATCTCCCGGTAGGAGATTTTTTGACTGTCAAGATAAGTTTTCAGTGTGGTGCACCACGAGCAAGTAGGAGTGGAGTAGACGGTTACCTGTTTCGCTTTTCCTTTTGCAGAAGGACTGGAGCCTAACTGTCTTCCCGAAATAAGTGAATGATAGGAGGATTCGGTCTGACAGCCTTTGATGATATTCACCACCTTATGGTGGTTTAATATGACCAGGCTGGGGACTGTGTCAACACCCAATTTTCCATGGATGTCTCGAACGGTACTTACATCGGACGTAAGAACAGACTGTTCCTTTTCGGAATCCAGTTTACAGATGCGCTTCAGAGCACATTCACTCTGTTCACTCCCAGCTTTGTAAAGGAGCAGGATCGAGCGTTCTGGCCCGGAAACAAGGCTTTCTAATTCACTATATGATTTTACCTGAACTGTTTTCATTTGCAAATAATATAGGTGGCAAAGAAAACAAGGAGGAAAGAATTATACAGTAACTTTAGTCACAAAGGGGGGAGTAATCGATGCGGCCCCTGGAAAGAAAAACCATCCCCTTTTTCTCCATTTGTTTCAGTAAGCGGGAGATCACTTCACGGGAGCTGTTCATGGCCTGTGCAACATCCTGGTGAGAGCCCTCGTAGAGGCTTGTTCCGGTAGATTTATAGCGATCGGTGAAAAATTTCTCGAGCCGTTCATCCATTTTCAGAAATGCAATACTGTCGAGGGCATCCAGTAATTCGTCGAAACGTTTCTGCATGGAATGCATTACATATTCCTTCCAGGTCTGGTATTCGGTCATCCAGCTGTCCAGCAGTTCCACCGGAACAAGGATTGCCTCAGTCTTCTCCTCGGCAATTGCTTTGACGCGGCTACGGGTGCGGTCCATGCAGCAGATCAGGGTTACGGTGCAGACCTCACCCGGCCGCAGGTAGTAGAGGAGCAGTTCATTGCCGGCCTCATCGGTCCGGCAGACCTTGATCAGGCCTGATATGACAATTGGAAATGAACGGATAAACTGGTCCTCACGCATCAACTCCTCACCGGCAGCAAATTTCCTGTAGGTGCCTTCTTCCATGATGGCATCCCTTAGTCCCGATTCAAAAAATGGGAATCTCTTTTTTACAATCTCTTCTACCATAGCTCTTCTCTCATTTAAAGGGTCTTTTCCTTCGAATGGCTCCCGTACCCTCTTTTTTCTTTTCAGGCTGGCGGCGCTGCATCATCCTTCCATAGAACATCAGGAGAATTCCTGCGATAAAGGGGGCGTAAACCACTAATGGATGGACGTTTTTCAGAATAAGCCCCACATTAAATGCAATGGTGAGGAGCAGTCCCAGAACTGCCAGTACCAGTCCGCCTCTGTACCATTGCATTGACTTCTCCGGAGTTCCTTCCTTCACTGCCTCCTGCAAGACCTTTTCATCGACTTCTCTGATGAGCGCGGCGATTTCTTCGGATGACATTCCGGATGCTTTCAGCTCTGCCCTGATTTCGGTGTAACTCTTCCCTTCAAGCTTTTGCCTGACAAGTTTCTCCATCCTTTCGGCCGATTCTTTTTCCATTATATCACCATTATTTTATGTATTTCCAGGACATCATCCTTGCTTACAATTTTAATAAAATAAAGTCCTTTTTGAAATTTTGACACATCTATGTGCCACTCATCTGTATGATTTGATATTGCATCAATATTGATAAATTGTCCCGAAGAATTTGTAATTATGATTTTTGAAGGTTCTTTTGCGGGATCTTTAATTGTTAAAAAACCATGAGCCGGATTAGGATATATTTTACAGTGCTTATGGCATTCTGGCTCGATGCCTGACAATGCATTTTCATTTCCACAAAGGCCTGTTGTTGTTATACCCAGCGAGGTATACTTGTTATGAATGGTGGTGAGCAGGGAATATTCATCGAATGAATCCTGACCAATTTCCCAGATCATGATTCCTGAAACTTCACTGTTCGCAAGAATGACTTTTGATTCAATGCTTGGCCTGCCATTATAATAAATATTTCCAACAGTATCTAAATCAGCATAGGAAGGATTGCTATTTACCATTTGGGCATAGGTGACAGCATTTGCAAGTGAGGGACTCACAAAATCATAGCCATAGAAGGGAACACCAAGGGTCAGTTTGTTTCCTGAAACCCCGGCAGTATTTTTCCAAAAGTTGATGCATTTCGAGGAAAAGTTAAGAGAACTATGCTGGCCGGGAGAAGAGGGGTTCCATGGTCCGGTGGCATCGTATGCCATGATATTGATGAAATCAAAAGCGTCTAGAGCTTCCCTGGAAACATGGCTGTAAAGCGTGTGGTTTGGGAAGGCTACCGTAAGGAGTTTGTCGTGTGTATTTAAAGCTGTATCCAGCTCAGTAATAAAATCACTATAACCGGATGTGACATCATCCCATTCCAGGTCCATATCTACTCCATCCAGTTGATTGGCCAGCACGTATTCAACGATGCTGCTAATAAATGCGGGTCGATTGGAAGGGATATCAATGAAGTTGGACCAAGCGCTTTTTTGTGCGCTTGTTAGGCCTGCACCACCCAGTGATATGCAGATAATTATAGCAGGGTTATCACTCAAAGCATCCGAAACAACTGTTGTATAATCTGGTATTTGAAGATTTCCGGCACTATCCGGATTGGCAAAAGCCAGGTTTAAATGTGTCAGTTTACAGTACTCGATCTGAGCGCTTGTGTTAAATCGATAAGTGGGTAAGTAGCCCACGACCCTCGCCGTTTGACCGTGAGAAATACTCCCAATCATCAGGAGGCTAAAAATATACACCAGGGATTTCATTTAATAAAGATAAAGTAAAAATCAAAAGAGTGCCTGAATAGCTTACTCCTGGTCATGCCTGATCTCCTGGATGCTGTGTTCAATCTTGCTGAGCGATTCCTGCAGAGTCGCTTCCGGCTCAATGGTGTTATAGATGCCCCAGAAGTCGGGCGCAAAATCGAAGGGTTGATCGGCCAAAACCGTATTTGGCTTTACTCTTTCCGAAGGGGCGATCCGGATGCGTTCACCGGGAATCACATCAGTGATGGCCATCTCAATGGCGATGCGGTATTTTGCGCCGATCCACCGCCTGCGCTTCCTGACCTTCATCTCCACCTCCGCCCTTACCTGGCTTACGTGAAATACCCCCGCTATTTGCCTGTAATCCACATGATATCTTGCCAGTAGCGGACGGATCCTTACCCGGGGAGAGCGGCTGACCAGGAACAAGCCCGGATCATTTTGGATCAATTGTGGGTTGAATTCAAAATCGGCTGCAATGATGGCCAGGTTTTCCTGGTCAATATAAATCCTTCCCAGAAACATCAACTGTGGAATCATACTTTTTTGCCGGAAGCTGATGACGTAGACAAGCCTCTCTCCATAGCTCATCATATCGGTGAATTCCAGGTCATAATAGTCCAGGAATTTTTCCCCCAGGAAATCGGGCCTGTTTTTTATGATGTCCAGCTCAAATGATGCCTTGATTCCGGAGCGAAGCTTAATGATGACGGTGTCTTCATTGGAGAGATCACTGATTTTTCTCCCTTTCTGGATGCTAACCTGATCTTCGCTGCCAAAATCTGAGTAGGGTCCCTTTGCCACATTGAGAACCGCTTCAGAAAAAAGCATGCAGTGTTCATTTCTTTTTACAGATTCCCTGTAGTAGGCCGTCATCTCGGAATGTTCCTGCAGGTAGTTTTTGGGAATTCTGCTGATGGCTTCACTGAGAATCTTAACCGGATCGGAATACCTGATTATAACCTCCTGGAGCGGAATGGTCTCACGATTCATTTCTATGTTCAGTTCCTGCTCCACGGGGTAGCTTACCGGCAGTAACATATTTTTGTATCCCATATATGAAATGACAAGGAAGGGATCATTTAGATCGGACGGGATCTTGAATGAGAAGATGCCAGATTCGTTGCTTATGGATCCCAGGGAGGTTCCGTAGAGCGCGATGGTCGCATAGGGGAGCGCTTTGCCAGAGCGGCTGTCTATCACCCTTCCCCTGATGAGGGTTCGGCCTATTTCCGGAAGGACCGGAAAGGCGGGCTGATCGTTTTTCTTGAAAATAACAATGTTTCGTTCAACTACTCTGTAACCGAGTGCCGGGTCCTGAAACAGGCTGTCAAGTGCTTCCTTCAGGCCAATGTCATTGAAGCCAATACGGATTCGTTCCCTTCCGGCGATCAGTGCTGAATTATAGGTGAAATAGTAGCCGCTCTGAAGGGTAATTTCCTCAAGAACCTGGTTCACAGTCCTGGTCTTTGGGCTAAGGGTAATTTGAAGGTCAGGAATAGCATCCTGACCGGTCAGGCTCAGGGGAGCCGACAGGAATAGAATTTGCAGAAGAAGTGCCAGGCCGGGCCTCATGGGCTACTTTTATGGTGTCAGGTGGTAAAGCTCCTCCTTTTTTTGAACATTCAGACCGAAAGCTGCACCAATGGTTTCCAGAATAGCATCAATAGATTGCTCGCTGTAGGCAGATGTAATCCTTAACTCGCTCAATTGGACTCCTTCGGCACGAATTTTCACATGGTATGATTCTTCAAGTTCACGGAGGACTTTACCAAGTTCTTCGTCTACAAATTTAAAATCTTTTGTTTTCCATGAAATATAATTCGGATCGGATTGTTCCAGGAGGGAAAGCGTTGATTCTTTGGCCCTGCCCAGATCGCCAGGTTCGAGGGTGATGAATTCATCCGGATCTTCCAAAAACATTCTTACTTTTCCGGTTTTCACGAACACCTCAATGTCCTCCTGCCTGTCCCCCCTTTTTACATTGAAAGAGGTTCCGAGGACAGATACAGTTACCTGCCCGGATCTGACAGTAAAGGGGCTGGCCGGGTTGGACATGACCTCAAAAAATGCTTCCCCGTCGAGTTTAATTCTTCGGCCCTGGTCAAAGCTTTCCGGGTAGCTGATTCCGGATCCTTCATTCAGGTAAACACGGCTTCCGTCGGGGAGGTCGATGGTGCTGACACCCTTCTCGGAGAAGTGCTGTATTGTGGATGGATTTTCCTTGTTGCGGATCACTCCATACCAGAGGGATGGAATGCCGATGGCTAGTGCCAGCAGGATGGAAGCGGCGATCTTCAGACTGCTGGCTTTGCTTCGTATTCCTGGTGATGAATGGGAAGGGTCGAGCAGACCGTCGACTTCAAGCCGCTGCTGCAGATTTCTCCATGCATTTTGTAAATCATCATCTTCGGGAGATGCCTGATTACCATAGTATGTCCAGCTCTTTTCCATTTGCTTTAATTCTTTTTGCAGATCGAGGTCACAATCAGACCTCTTTCTGAATTCAATCTCCTCTTTCGTCTCCATTTCACCGGCAAGGTACCTGGCCATGGAGATCCAGATCTTATTTTTTTTCATGCTCACTGTTCTTCTCCATATTTCTCCAGGCTTTTTCTCAAAGCCTTCAGTGCTTTACCCATATTCGCTTCAACCGTTTTTACAGATATCGAAAGCTGTTCTGCAATTTCCCTGTATTTCAAACCTTCATGCCTGTTCATCAGGAAAATTTCCCGTGTTCTTTTGGGCAAACTGTTTACTGTATCCGCAATCATAGCTGAAGTCTCGTTAAATTCAAGTTCCTCGATGGGATTGGGAGCACTTCCTTCCTTTTCAAGGAAAAGTCCCTCCTCCAGGCTTACTTCTCTGCGTGTTTTTCTCAGGTACATCATCGAATTGTTATATACCGATCGAAAGAGGTAGCTTTTCCAGGTATGGGTGATTCTTATTGATTCCCTGTTTTTCCATACATTGTAGAACACATCCTGAACAACTTCTTCTGCAATCTCGGCCTTTCGAACCAGGCGCTCTGAATATTTTAGAAGGCCGGGATAGAAACTGAAGAAAAGCTTCTCGAAGGAAGCGATATCCCCCTTCCTGATCTTTCTCAGCTGATGTTGTTCTTTCAGGATCATGGGTTTTTATAAAAAGCGCTGTCTCTGCATGTGCTGTAAGTGGACGGTAAAGTTACACAAATCGGGAGACAGCGCTTCAATCTATATATAGGCTTAACCGTTTCTCTTCAGGTATTTGCGATTCAGTCGCTTGATGGCACTCTCGATCGATTGGTCGGGTTCTATGACGTTATATCCTTCCCAGAATCCCTGGTCGAAGAAAGTGAATACCTTATCATTCATCACATCGTTTGTCCTGAATCGTTCTTTCCCGGAGAATTTCTCAATGCCTTCATAGGTTCGGTCTGTAATTGCCAACTCCGACATGGTGGAGTAGGTAGTGTTAAAGAGTTTCTTTTTCCAGCTTACCTTAAATTTGACCTCTGCCCTGGCGTAGCGGAAATACCAGCGATTATCCTCCACTGTATATTTTACGCGGTAGGCTGCTTTTTCAGGAATGATGCTCATGCCCATGGGTTTTCTCTGGATAAAGAGACGGGCAGCCTCTTCCTCATTCTCGGTATTTAATTCAAATACAGCTTCTGTAATGGCAAGTTTCTCCATGTCAATATAAAATCGGCCATTATAATAGGGCTCCGATATGTGTTCTTTCTGGTTAAATGAAACCACATAGTGAAGCTGGTCATCAATGCTAATTACATCGCTCAGGTTGAAATCGTAGATGTCGCCATAATCTGACGATAGAAGGATGTAAGGATTTTTTACCACATCCAGTAAAATGGTGGTGCTTGGACCGCCCTGTACCTTGAACAAAACAGTATCCATCTTTTCTACGTCGGCGCTCTTCCTGCCTTTGAATAGTTTTACCTGGTCTATCTGGAAATCATTTACATAACTTCCTTTAAATATATCAACCACCGCTTCTGAAATGGATGCATAGTTCTTGCCTCTCTGGATGGTTTCACGATAGAATCCCCTCATCATCATTGGATCCACACTGTAGTTTTCACGGATATTTGCGAGAACATCCACCATAAGTTCCAGGGCATCCTGTGGCCGGATCGTAATTTCTTTCAATTGAACAGCGCTTGGTTTCATGCCGATTATTTTGGCTCGATTTTCTTTGAAATCTGAGAGGGAAACGATTTCATTGGCAAATCCAATGTAGGAGATTTTTAGTTCCGAGACCTTCGAGTCTTTGGCTATTTTAATTATAAACTCGCCATCAATATTTGAGACAGTTGCCACATTGCTCCCTATAGCTTCAATGGTGGCAAAGGGCAGGTTACGACTGTTTACCATATCTACCACAAGACCATTGTAGGTGTCAAAATTGAGGGTGTCGGTAAACTCTTCTTCGATTCGGGGTAAGGCCAGGGCCGTTGTACTCAGCATGAGTAATCCTGCCAGCAGTCCGCCTCCTTTTATTCTCATAGTGCTTTTCATGATGTGTAAGATTTGTACTAATTTCAGACTCTTTACATTGAAGATGCATGTGGACCGTGTTTACCCCATCGGATCATCTGTTTTTTTGAATTTAAATTATACAAATATGAAGTGGACCAGGGAGAATATGCCAACACAGCAGGGGAAAAGAGTAGTGATTACAGGCGCAAACAGCGGTTTGGGATTTTTTACAAGCCTTGCCTTTGCTCAAAAGGGAGCAAGGGTGATTATGGCATGCAGAAACCTGGAGAAGGGTGAGCTGGCCAGGCAGAAAATTCTGGAATTTAATCCGGAAGTTGAGCCGGAATTATGGGAGCTGGATCTTTCCAGCCTCTCATCGGTAAAGGCTTTTGCACAACTTTACCTTTCCGGCAACGAGGGGCCTGAGCTGCTAATCAACAATGCCGGACTAATGGCCATTCCCTATCTGAAAACAGAAGATGGTTTTGAAATGCAGTTTGGGGTGAACTACCTCGGGCATTTTGCACTGACCGCTCTGCTCTGGAAGGGGATGAGAGACAGAAAGGGAGCCCGGATCGTAAATGTGAGCAGCCTTGCCCACCGATTCGGAAAGATGAGGTTTTTTGATATAAACTGGGAACAGGCTTATAGCAAATGGGGAGCCTATGGTATGAGTAAACTATCGAGCTTGCTTTTTACAATGGAACTGGCGGGGAAGCTGAAGGAGTCAGGTTCTGTCGTGACTGTTGCAGCAGCACATCCCGGATATGCGGATACCTCCCTGCAGGCCAAAGGAATGTTAATGGCAGGATCAAAAAAGAAGGCTGATTTTTTTAATTTGGCCAACCGCTTCATTGCGCAGTCAGGCGAGATGGGCGCCCTGCCCTCTCTCTATGCTGCCACTGCAGCCGATGTTGAACAGGGCGCATTTTATGGTCCCTCGGGGATGCTTCGCATGAAGGGCTGGCCATCTCCTGAAAAGCCTGATCCCAAAAGGGTAACTCCGGACGCAGCCATGAAACTATGGGAGCTGTCAGAGGAGCTCACCGGGATAAAGTTTTCTGTAAGCTAAGCTGGCATAGTATTTGCTCCATTTCTTCCATAACCAAAAGAGGAGATGATGAACAGGATATTCATGTTTTTGGCAATGGTATCGCTTGCGTTTCTTAACGCTTGCGGACCCTCGGTTCGGATTTATACAGACCTTGAGAATACAGCACCTTTTGAATCATATAAAACCTACACCTTTCTGGATTTTACGGATGGTAATAAGAAGACGATTACCGGGATGGAGCTTGAGAGAATCCGGGTGGCTTTTGCCCGGGAGATGGAGAACCGGGGGTTTAAGTTTTCAGAGGTGAATCCCGATGTAACGATTCAGCTTACAGTTTATCACAGGCAGGCAATGGACCGTTCTTACTACTATTACCCTACCCGCTCCTATATGGAACGTGCAATCGCCCTGGATATGTTTGATGTCCGCACCCAGAAGCATGTGTGGCATGCCTCCGCTGTGGGTGAACTATCCGGCGATCCGGCAAAAAGGGCTGAGAATTTCCCAAAGGTGGCTGCAGCTATTTTTGAGCAATACCCGGTTCAGCCTGTGGCGCCGAATTAGCGACTGTAAGTGCTGTAGTAATCAAGCAGGGTAGTGCCATCATCGGTGAGGTAGTTGAGGTGGATGGACCTGTATTCTTCTGCAACTATACCTTTTCCATCCACTCTGATATCTACAAGGGTCTGATTAGATATCCTGAGGGTGTCAATCTCCAGCTCAGCATAGACAAATTCGTTTTCACCTTTATTGTGAAAATTGATAATTATGTAAAGGTCTTCGGAATCTTTTACCTTATCAATCTCAACCGGATACTGCCTGACACCGGCATGGGGTGATGATTCCTGGCATGTATATATACCTTCAATGGACGTATAGTTCCCCGTGCCAGTCTCGTCACAGGAAACACAAATGCCTGCCAGCAGTGGTATTAAAATAAACCATCTACCGAAGTTCCCTGCCTTTATCATATTTCAAAGTTTCTACAATTTTGCCTTCTTCATTAAAGGCCCTTGCGGTGCCATGGCGCTGTCCGTTCACAAAAGGAATTTCGGTCATGATTTCCCCCGTTTCATAATAGGTAATCCAGGTGCCTGTTTTTTGATCATCCAGGTAGGATCCTTTGTTTTTCAGGTTACCGGATTCATAATAAAAAAGAAATTCCCCTGTGGCCCTGCCATCCATATAACTGCCCTTTTGTTTAATGGCTCCGTTGGGGAAGTAGATGGTCCATGATCCCTGGAATTTCTCTCCTGAATACTTACCTTCAGTGTAAACAGTTCCATTGGGATAGAAACTTTGCCAGATACCGCTCTTTTCTCCATTCTTGTAAAATCCCTTTTCCTGGATTTGAGCTGAGGAATCGGGCAGCAGGGGATCGAAATATTTGATCCACTCACCCTGGATTTGATTATTCTGATACTGGCACTTAAGCATTATATGTCCCGAGGGATAATAGCCGGTGAAGTCTCCTTCCAGCATCCCGTCCCGGTAGTGACAGATCTTTTGCAGGGTCCCATCTTCAAAATCTTTATAATATCCCCTGAACTCACCATTATATTTCCCAGCCTTCATCCAGGATTCTTCCCGAATGTAGCCATTTTCGTAATAGATCAGCTGAGGTCCGTCCTCTCTTCCATTTAGATAGCTCTTTGAGAACCTTGTTTTTCCATTCTCATGGTAACAATCCACTTTCCCATTTCTCTTTCCATCTTTGTAGCTGGCTTTTTCGTTCACTTTTCCATTTGGATGGTAGAGGATGGTCTGGCCTTCTAAAACATCACTTTTATAGGCGGCCTCCTGGTAAAGTGATCCATCCGGATAGTAATACCTCAGTACGCCTTCCAGTTTATCTTTTTGATAGGGTAGTTCCTGCCTCAGGGTTCCGTCAGGATAATAGTCCAGCCAGAGGCCGTTCATCTTCCCTTTTACATAGGATCCGGATTGCCAAAGGGTGTCACTGCTGTAGAAAATCTGGTAGGATCCCATCCGGATTGTATCAGATCCGGATAGCTTGTATTGAAAGGTCTCCCTGATATGCTGATGCTCCTTATCCCAGAAGGAGACAAAAGTCTCCTGTCCGGATAAGTTTGTGGCAAAGAGCAGGATGATGCACAGGATCGTAATTCGGATCATTGTTCAACACTTAATAGAATCTGGGCTCCTTCGATGGCCGAACGGTGCCCGTAATCGAGCAGGAAAGCCAGGGCATACTGACCGGGTCCCAGGGTCTCGGGTAAGGTAAGCATCAGTTTTCTTTTTTGTTCCGGATAGATGGTTACTGGCATTGGATTGAATTGCTTTTCTTCGGCAGTTTCAAGATTGGCAATTGCCAGAAATGCCCGGGCATCCAGAATTTTATCTCCCGTGTTTGTGATGGTTGCTTCAAAACTTCGAAATTCGCTTTTTGGGTTTTCCACCTCCCTCAGTCCGCTGACCTTTCCTTCGAAATTCTGATTTGATCTTGGGCTTTGTTTTACAAGGACAATTATTCTGGGTACTACGAGTACTCCGGCAGCCAATTGCTTGTCTGCATCTGATGCTATCTGCTCTTTGGCAACTTCCACCTGGATCATGCCCCATCGGGTGTTAAATCCGGTTCGGGGAACTGTTATATTCAGGTTGATGCTGGCAGCCTCATTGGGATTCAATTCAACGAAGGAGGGGTTGATTGCAATCCAGTCTGTAAGGGAGCGATTCGATGATCCGGCGGCACTTGATATTTTGGCACCTTCTTCATTTACCGTATAATCAGCAAGGTTTAATACAAACTTTTGTTTCTCGTTGCCGTGGTTCCTGAGGGCCAGTGTTTGTGTCTGGGTTTCACCCGGGTTTGCATCAAAGGCAACCAGTACCGGGGCAATCTCAAAGTCCTGGGAAAACCCACATATTCCCCCTGTTAAAAAAAGGTTAATCAGGATAAGCTTATGTTTTGTTGATAAAATTTGCATGTTGGTCAAATAAGTATAATCAAGAAGGATTAATTTTAATCAAAATTAGCTGTGGCTTTATTTAAAGCAAATATATATTAACCTATATCTATTTAAAAAAGAAAGTTATGAAGAAAAGAGCAATTGTGATCCTTGGAATGTTAACCATTGGAATGGTTGGGTTTTCCCAGGCAGTAAAAGACAGGCAGGTGATTCCTGTAGCAGTGAACCTGAACCAGGTGCTGAGAATGACTATCACCAACGGGGGAAATATAGAGTTTGTATTTAACTCAATTGATGATTACCGTCTGGGGTTATCAGGTGCCGGTGCTGCCAATCCCGCAGCCAGTGGAGATTTTTATATAACAGACTTTAATATTGCATCATCGGCACGTTGGATACTTAATTACGGATCTGAGGAGGCTACCTTTATCGGTACAGATGATCCTACAGCAACGCTTGCATTGAACAATGTAGGTTACACCCTGTCATCAGAAGGAACCCATCTTTTTGAAGCAGGTATTGTTCAGGGTGCTGGAACTGGTGAACTATGGAGTGCCCCTACTGAGAACGGTACTGCAGTTGCTGGTCTTGAAGCCTATCCTGTTGCATTGATCGACGACAATGGTCTTGCTGCTGCCAATGCCGGTGATGGAGTTGATAATTCATTCCAGATGATATGGAGATGTGGAACTGGTGAAACTTCCGGAAATCCTAATGAGATGGAAGCTGAAAGCATCCTGAACCAGGACCCAAGTCCGGCTCCTGACAGGTATGTAACCAATGTTTTATTTGAACTGGGAATCAAATAAGCTGATTTGAGTTCAAAGGATTCAACCAGGAAGACTGGTTATCGGATTTTAGAAATAGTCAGCCTTTCTGGTTGACTATTTCTGTTTTAAATGTTGGAAACACGCAACTTGTTTATGATCAGGACCCAGGGGGTAAAGTTTCGGCTTTTAATCGTGTTCTCTATATTCATGTTCTCGGCAGGAGCTGCGGCTCAGGAGTACAATTATGCTAGATTGGTACTCATTTATGGCGGGGATATTCCTTTCAATTTCAATTCCATCAAAAAGTACAAAGAGGGAGAGGTTGTTGATCAGGGGACCATATTGGGGGTCACCATGGTGGACTCGGCCCAGGCAGGTACCAACCTTACCGGATTCGAATTACAGGTGCGGGCTTTTAATGGTGCCACCGAGATTATGGGTGATGCAAATAGCCTGGATCTTAATCGTATAAGGATAAAAGCTGAGAACTATATGGGGTTTGGCACGGGTTTTACTTCCGAGGGCTTTATTGATTTGCCTGCTGGTTCTGAGATTCTATGCTCCTATACAGATTCTGATGGGACTTTTGAGGACCTGGTCTGGGACATGAACCAGTTGGTTATTTCCTATGAATGTGGATTGCCGGTAGCGGAGGGAGGCAATGGTTCCCTTTTGGGAGAGGCTCCTGATTACTATCGGGTAGAAATCGAATTGGAACTTATCCCCACAGGAGGTGGATTCTAATGTTGTTTTGAAGTATAGGATGACAGGAGGGCCTAAAATATTTAGAAGGGTTACTGCCTTGGGAAATACAAGCGCGAAATTTCTTTGTGCTTTATGTCTGCTTTTCTTGCCTGTCATCAGTCTCTTTTCCCAACAGCAAGCCCCGGATAGCTTGTTTACATTACGCTTTGTTAAAACAGAAGTGGAGCTGGAGAAGCCCGGAAGTCTTTTCAATGTGCTGGAAATAGCAAATCGCAGCAATGAAAGACTCTCGGGTATTATCAGGTTTAATTTCCCGGATTCCTGGGCCTTTGTTGGAAAAGAGCTTGATAGCCTTAGCATTGATGCCGGCGAGACCCGGCTGATTCCGGTGAGGATTGCTATGCCGGGGAATACCGTAGGAGGGGTGTCTTTTGTGCTTGGAGCAGAGTTGTTTGGGAAGGACTTATACAATTATACCAATGCCTATATCTCTGTGAAGCCCATATCGAAATGGGATATGCGCTTAAGCGTCGACCAGCTTTATTTCTCAGAATATAAACCCTATAGCGATGTGGATGTAAACCTGAGTAATACAGGCAACTCCAATGAGATCATCAAGCTTTCCTTTGATATGGGGGGATTGATTCAGTTCAGGGATGAGTTGGAGGCAGACAGTTTCCTCTATGTGGAGGTCCCGGCGAACAAGGATACCAGCCTGAAATTCCGAATTCAAAGCAGGAGGGATCTTTCATATGCAGAAGAGCAGGCCTTTAGAAACTCATGGAAAGCCCACAATCTTGATATCAGAGCATCCACGGCAGATAACTCAACCTGGGGTTCGGTTCGAACCACTGTATTGGAAAGCAAAGTCGTAAATCGTCACCCTATTCAGAATGCACCAGTCAATGCCGAACTTACCTTTTATAACCTGCTTTCCCAACAACGCATAAAGTCTTCTGCAAGGGTCTTTGGAAAGGTGCTTTTTCCCGAAGATCAGAATTTATCCTATTCTCTGGGCTATTACAACTTCTATTTTGCCCCGGAGATGAACAGGAATATGAACCTCTATGATCAGTTGAGGTTTATGGCACTATATACGGATCACAGCACTATGGTGCTGCTAGGCGATCGAATCGGGGTTGGTACGCTACATACCCTTTCAGGAAGAGGGATACATGCCACTCAACAAATTAGCAGCCGTAACCTGGCCGAGATCAGTTTGGTACAAAACCCCTATAATAAAAATATTGGAGGTTTTGTGGGTTATGAGACTGTGCTTCGCAATGTGGACCTGAATGCAGGGGTCACTCTTGAAACAAGCACTGATCAGCGATATAGCCATTCTACTATTCACCTGGGGGGAGGCTACACATACAGGAGTCATAGTCTCGATCTGGCGACGGCCACCTCGCTGAGCCAGTTTAAACATGAAATGTTCCAGGATGATGATACTACGGTTGTGGGCATCGCATATCAGCTGAAGTATCGTTATAACGGAAGTCGTATGAACCTGAATCTGGATAATACCAACACCCTATATACTTACCTGAGAAACAGCGGTATGAATCGTATTAATTTTTCGGGAGATTATCGATTTCAAAAAAGTCTTTATTTGAATGCACGTTATTACCGCAACAACTATTCAACAACCCGCTACCCCATAAATTTCATTTACGAGCCCAACAAAAATCTAAATGAAAATGCGCGTGTGCTTATGGCATACAACATGGGTAAGGTTATCTACCAGGTGGGGCCACAATATTTTGGTACCGTTAGAAATTCCTACAGTAGTTATAATGGCTACCGGACGAGGTTTTCAAATTATCGGCCCGGTTTAATGGGCTCGGTTTCTTTCAGGATGAGGAATCAGCGCAGCATCACTCCCAATGCTTCCTTTAACATGATGTTCTATAATTATGAGATTGTGGGTCCGGGGGCTGAGAATGCAGGTCCCGGTAATAAGTGGACTTATACCCTTGGGATCAATTATTACGACAGGGCCTTCAAACTAAATGCCTATTATACTTCGGGAGAAGCGGCCGACATATACAGAACAGTGGTTGTATCGGATGACCCGGTAATTAACCAGGCCTTCCATATCAGGCCTTATTATGAAAGATATTTGTTAAAGGAGGCCGTGCGCCTGAGTGCTTACGCGAACTACTCTTACTACATGCCCTCCATGCGCGAAAACCTGATTTTCAACCTGACCGGAAATGTGAGAGTTAGAGAAACCTGGAACATTTTTACAAGTGTGAATCTTTACAGGGTGACCCGTCGTGATTCTGAGATCGGTAAGATTACCACCCGTGATTTGAATGTTTTTGTGGGTGTGCGTAAGGCTTTTGATATTCAACAACCCCGGCTGGGATTCTATGATCTCACCATCATTGGCTTTAATGATCTGAATGGAGATGGTATTAAAGGGGATAATGAAAAACCCATCTCCAATGTGCTTATAAATCTTTCCAGGGATCCAAAGAAGAATGTGGAAAAGAGAAGCGGATTTGCAGAGATCGGAATGATTACCGATCCTACCGGTGAGATAAACTATGAAAATATCCCCTTGGGGGTTTATGATCTTTCAATCCTCTCGCTTTCAGAGCTTGAGAATCTCTACTTTCTGAATGGGACTAATCAGACCATCGAGATCAATGACGACATGGTTTACTATTTGCCGCTTGTTGAAAGTCATAAAATTAAGGGCAGAATCATCATAGACCGCGATCCGAATTCCACAGAGGGGGCCATTTCAATGGCGGGGATACGTGTGACGGCAGTTAGCGAAAGCGGTGAAAGTTTTGCGGTTCTTACCAGTGGATATGGCAGCTATGTGCTGGACCTTCCCAAAGCCAGTTCCTACGAGGTAAGTATTTACAATGTTTATGGGGAGAATTTCCGCCTTGAGCGGGGATCTTACAAAGTCCAGTTTACCGAAAACAAGACCATCAACCTCGATTTCAAGTTCGTTGAACAACGGCGGGCCATTCAGTTCCAGGAGGGAGAACAACTCTTCCAGTTTAACCTGGGGAATGGGAATTAAGACTTCCTGCCGATTCGGAAATCTTTTTTTATAAATGCGAAAAAGTCCTTATTGATTCGCTTGCTGTCCTCCTTCGGCATGTTCAGGAATCTCTTTAGCAACTTATTGTCGATCAGTTCTGTGATCAGGAAGAGTTCGCAGAGGGTGATGTAGAGATCCTTCAAATCGAAGGTATAAAAGGGCTTGATGGTTATATAATCCAAGGATCCTCCCCAGAAGGCATTATCAATCAAATTGGCCAGGAGTCCGGCCAGGAAAAGGTGGATAAACCCATTGATCCAGAAGGAGTTCCGCTTTCTGCTTACATAGAAGCGCCAGATCTCTATGAAGAGGATGCCAATGAGGCTGAAAAGAATGATATTGAGCAGATGGGAGCCTTCCTTTAATCCCAGTAATACCCAGAGGTACGAGCCCAGGGTATTCTGAGTGGGCTCGATGAAAAATACAGGTTTAATCAAGGGGATGGAGATGGATTCCCATTCAAGGGAGAAGAGCCAGGCCTTTATGCCCTGGTCGCAGCCTACGGCAAGCGCCAGAAATATCCAGTTGATTCCCTTTCTGACTTTGAATAGATGCTCAAAAGTGGTTGCCAGGGCAGCAATTAACGAAAGAAAGAGGGCGGGAAGTAAAAAAAATTTCCAGAGATATTCGAGGTCTGTTACCCTGGACGACACAGCGTATATAACCATGACTATCACCCAGATGGTGAAGAAGAGTGCAATATTCCTTAAGTATTTATTTGCCATTGAATGATCCTGAAAATTCAAACTCGAAAGTAATCAAATTTGGATTAATAGAAATCTTTCTCTTATTTTGATCCCTGTAAACACAAAGACATGAAACTTAATCGCACATTTTGGTGGTGGCAATTTATGATCCGTAAGGCCGGAGCGTAGGTTACCCTATTTGTGCATAACATTATAAGGGCTTCCCCGCCACGGCGGGGAAGCCTTTTTTTATGACAAAAAATTAAAAAAATGACCAAAACAAGCATCAGGGTTGAATCCCGAAAAATTCTTGCTGATATCATTACGCCCGTCAGCATTTACCTGAAAGTAAGAGATATATACCCTAACTCCCTCTTGCTGGAGAGTTCTGATTATCACAGCAAGGAGAATTCCTACTCCTTCATCTGCATGGATCCTGTGGCTGAACTGATGGTACATCGGGGCCAGTGCAGCATCTCCATGCCCGGGGAAGAGACTGTTCAGACTCCGCTGAGCAAAAAGCAGGGGGCAGTAGAGCAGCTCAACCAGTTTATTTCCTCATTTGAGATTAGCGCTGGCGCTGAGGATATGATGGTCGATGGTGTATTTGGTTATACTTCCTATGATGCTGTTCAGTATTTCGAAGATATTACTTTCTCTTCTCCTATGCCGGAAAAGGAGGAGATCCCGGAACTGCGCTACAATTTCTTTCGTTTTGTACTTGCGATCAACCATTTTTCAAATGAACTTACGCTTTTCGAACACATTATTAATGGAGGGGAGAGCGAGATAGATAAGGTAAGTTCTCTTTTGCACAACCGGAATATCGCTACCTACGGTTTTGACCTGGAGGGTAGCGAGATGTCTAACCTGAGTGATGAGGATTATCGCAATATGGTAAGCAAGGGAAAAGAGCATTGCTTCAGAGGAGATGTGTTCCAGATTGTTCTTTCAAGGCAGTTCTCTCAATCCTTTACCGGTGATGAATTTAATGTATACAGGGCCCTGAGATCTATAAATCCCTCCCCTTACCTTTTCTACTTTGACTATGGAAGCTACAGGATATTTGGTTCTTCCCCCGAGGCCCAGATCGAAGTGAAAGGAGGGAAGGCCAGTATAAATCCCATTGCGGGTACTTTCAAGCGGACGGGAAATGACCGGGAGGATCAGGAACTTGCCATAAAACTGGCAAATGATGATAAGGAAAATGCTGAGCACGTGATGCTGGTAGACCTTGCAAGAAATGATTTGAGCAGGACCACCGACCAGGTAAGGGTTGAGTTTTATCGCGAGATCCAGTTCTTTTCGCACGTGATCCACATGGTTTCAAAGGTGTCAGGGACCCTTCCTGAAAATGCGGATACCATCCGGATCATGGCAGAGTCCTTTCCTGCCGGAACGCTTTCAGGAGCTCCGAAATACAAGGCCATGGAGCTGATCGACCGTTATGAAGGGAAGCGCCGGGGTTACTACGGAGGAACCATCGGATTCATTCGCTTCAATGGTGATATCAATCATGCCATTATGATCCGTTCCTTCCTCTCACGTGATCACGTACTCTACTACCAGGCTGGTGCCGGTGTGGTATCTGAGTCGACCGAAGAGGGCGAACTGCAAGAAGTGAACAATAAGCTGGCTGCCTTGAAATCTGCAATTAAAATGGCCCAGGGCCTTAATCATGATAAATAGAAAGACAATGAAGATACTGGTACTTGATAATTACGATTCATTCACCTACAACCTTGTCCAATACATTGAGAGGGTCATAAAGCAGCCTGTGGATGTCTTCAGAAACGACCAGATTTCCCTGGATGAAGTTGATAAGTATGATAAGGTCCTTATTAGTCCGGGGCCGGGAATACCTGAAGAAGCGGGGATTACCCTGGAGATGATAAAGAGATATGGCGCTACAAAAAGCATCCTTGGCGTTTGCCTGGGTCACCAGGCCATTGCCCAGGCATACGGTGGCTCAATTGTAAACCTTTCGAAGGTTTACCATGGTGTGAGCGGACAAATGAAACAGGTGATTGAGGGTGATTATCTGCTGGAGGGTGTCCCGGTGGATTTTGATGCAGGCAGATATCACTCCTGGGTGGTGGAGCCTGAAACACTTCCCGCAGCACTGGAAGTTACCGTTGAAAATGATGAGGGTTTTATTATGGCCCTGCGACACCGGGAACATGATGTGAGGGGGGTGCAGTTTCATCCCGAATCGGTTTTGACCGAGTTTGGAGGGAAGATGATATTGAATTGGGTAAAAAAATAGCAAATGGTACATAGCAAATAGCAATTGGCAAATGGGTCTTCCTAATTACTAATTGCCAATAACTAATTGCTATTTACTGTTCACCAATAACTATTTGCTATTAACCACTTGCTAAATAAGTGAAACGATATTTTTATGAAAGACACATTACAATATTTATTTGATCACAGGACCCTGGGAAAAGAAGATGCCCGTCGGATTATGACCAACATGGCCGGGGGTAAGTATAATGATGCTGAGATTGCAGCCTTTATTTCGGTATACCTTATGAGGAGCATTACAGTACAAGAGCTGGCAGGGTTCCGGGATGCACTGATGGACCTTTGCCAACCGGTGGACCTGTCGGATTTTAATACAATCGATGTGTGTGGAACCGGGGGGGATGAGAAAAACACCTTCAATATTTCCACCCTCACTTCCTTCGTGGTTGCCGGGGCAGGGGAGAAGGTTGCAAAACATGGCAATTACAGTGTCTCATCGGCCTGTGGCTCCTCGAATGTGCTGGAGTATTACGGGTATAAGTTTTCTAACGATCCGGACCAGTTAAGGCGGGAGATAGATCGCTACAACATTTGTTTTCTGCATGCCCCGTTGTTTAATCCGGCCATGAAGAATGTGGCTCCTGTTCGACGGAGCCTGCGTATTAAAACCTTTTTCAATATGCTGGGTCCCATGGTAAATCCCTCATCACCCGGCAACCAAATGGTGGGAGTGTTTAGTCTGGATGTGGCCAGGCTCTACCACTATTTGTACCAGGAGTCCGGGAAGAAGTATTGCATCATACACTCCATGGATGGTTATGATGAAATTTCTCTGACGGGCTCATTTAAGGCACTTACTCTGAAAACTGAGCGAACCCTTTCACCAAAAGATTTGGGTCTTGAACTAGTACAGGCAGGGGCAATCTATGGCGGATCCACCGTGGAGGAGGCAGCCGGAATCTTTCTGGAGATCCTGAAGGGCAATGGCACGAAGGCGCAGAACGATGTGGTTCTGGCAAATGCGGCCTTTGCCCTTTATTGTATGGATGAGGACCAGGGATTGGACAATTCGCTTGAGCGTGCAAGGATCTCGCTGAAATCGGGGGCCGCCCTTGAAGCATTTACAAATCTGGTGGAGGGTAAATAATGAATATTCTGGATACCATCGTTGAACACAAAAGGATGGAGCTGCTGCTCAGGAAACAGAAGCGCCCCCTGTCAAATCTGGCCTCTTTTCCCAACTACCGGAGAAAGGTCAACCCCATTATACTGCCCGGGGAAGGAAAGCCGGGGATTATCGCCGAGTTCAAGCGCAGATCACCTTCCAAAGGTGCTTTGAATATAAAGTCAGATCCAAAGGAGGTAGCGCTTGCCTACCAGGCAGCAGGTGTTTCCGTGATGAGTGTACTCACCGACCGGAAGTTTTTTGGAGGATCGTTCCGTGACCTTGCGGATGCCAGGGAGGCCTGTCCCGGTCTGCCCCTGCTGAGGAAGGATTTCATCATCGATCCTTACCAGGTTCATGAAGCAAGTGCCTATGGTGCGGATATGATCCTGCTCATTGCTGCAATTCTCGGAAAGCAGGAGCTGGCTGATCTGGCAGGCGAAGCTGAAGCGCTCGGGATGCATGTGTTGCTCGAGGTGCATGATGAAGCTGAGTTGGAGAAGTATGTGCCTTCTATTGGTTTTGTGGGGGTGAATAACAGAGACCTGAAGACCTTCCAGGTGGATACAGGACGCAGCTTGGACCTGATCGGGAAGATGCCCGAAGGCGTAATTCCGGTCTCTGAAAGCGGCATCAACTCTCCCGGAGAAATTGCTTTGCTGTTCGAAGCAGGTTTTAAGCTCTTCCTTATGGGAGAGCGCTTTATGAAGCAGAGCGATCCGGGCGAGGCCTGCAGGAGTTTCATTGAAAAACTTTGAAGTGATGAGCGATGGACTGAAGATAAAGGTTTGCGGCATGACCGAGCCTGGAAATATTGAACAGCTTTGTGAGCTGGGACCCGATTTCGTTGGATATATATTTTTCCGTGGATCGAAAAGGTATGTGGGTGATAAACCTGATGAGGCCCTTTTTCATATTCCCGAAGACAGGGTATCGAGGGTGGGGGTTTTTGTGAATGAGCCTGTCTTATCAGTCAGAAGTAAGCTTGAGCTGGGTTGGCTCGATGTGGTGCAGTTACATGGCAACGAGTCTCCGGATTATTGCAAGTCGCTTGTGAATGAAGGGGTGCATGTGATAAAGGCTCTTGGCCCGGATCAATTATTGACGCCAGGTAGCCTTGAGGAGTACTATGGGGTGGTTCACTATTTCCTTTTTGATGCAGCTGCCCAGGGCAAAGGGGGGACAGGCCAAAAATTTGATTGGGATCTTCTTAGTGCATATGCGCTTCCGGTTCCGTTTTTGCTCAGCGGTGGAATCGGACCTGAGGATGGAGCAGCCATTGGGAAGGTTGATCACCTGATGTTCCGTGGAGTAGATGTGAACAGCAGGTTTGAGGATGCCCCCGGTCTGAAGAATATTGAAAAACTGGAGCATTTTATAGCGCGAATAAGAAAATATGGAAATTAGAAAATAGGAAAGATGAAATACAGTGTGGATCAAAAAGGTTTTTACGGTGCATTTGGGGGGGCTTATATCCCGGAGATGCTATACCCCAATGTGAAGGAGCTTGAAGGGCGCTACCTGGAGATTATTGAATCGGAAGCGTTCAGGGAGGAATATACCTCTCTATTGAAGGATTATGTGGGGAGGCCCAGTCCGCTTTACAGAGCCGGTCGTCTTTCGGAATACTACGGCACGAATATTTACTTAAAAAGGGAGGACCTGAACCACACAGGTGCGCATAAGATCAATAATACAGTGGGCCAGATTATCCTGGCACGCCATCTGGGTAAGCGGCGGATTATTGCCGAAACCGGGGCCGGACAACATGGCGTGGCTACAGCAACCGTCTGTGCCCTGAGCGGACTGGATTGTATCGTATATATGGGTGCGGTGGATGTAGAGCGTCAGGCTCCCAATGTAAAAAAGATGAGGATGCTGGGTGCCGAGGTGATCCCTGTATACAGCGGGAGTAAAACCCTGAAGGATGCCACCAATGAAGCCATTCGTGACTGGATCAACAATCCGGTCGATACACATTATATCATCGGTTCAGTGGTCGGTCCTCATCCATATCCAGATATGGTCACCAGGTTTCAGGCTGTGATTTCCAGTGAGATGCGGATTCAACTGGCTGAAAAAACCGGCAGGGAGTGCCCCGATTATGTGATTGCCTGCGTGGGAGGCGGAAGTAATGCTGCGGGGGCTTACTATCACTACCTGGATAATCCAGAAGTGAAGCTGGTCTCGGTCGAGGCAGCCGGACTGGGTGTGGATTCCGGCGCTTCAGCTGCCACCAGCATTCTTGGAAGCCATGGGATTATACATGGAAGTAAAACACTGCTCATGCAGGACCATGATGGTCAGATTGTGGAGCCGTATTCTATTTCGGCCGGACTCGATTATCCGGGAGTGGGGCCACTGCATGCCTGGCTGGCCAGTTCGGGAAGGGCTAAGGTGCTTTCAGCCACTGATGATGAAGCGCTTCAGGCTGCATTGCTCCTCACACGGAAGGAGGGAATCATCCCGGCCCTGGAATCAGCTCATGCCCTGGCTGCACTGGAGAAGCTATCTTTTGGCTCAGATGATGTGGTCGTGGTTAACCTGTCGGGCCGGGGAGATAAGGATATGGAGACCTATATTGCTAAACTGGATATATAAGGAGAAAGAATGAACAGAATTGATACGCTTTTTACGGAGAAACAGGGAAATATCCTCTCCATTTATATGACAGCCGGTTTTCCGGCTCTGGATGATACCTGCCGGATTTTGGAGGCCCTGCAGGCGCATGGTGCCGATATGGTGGAAATCGGAATTCCTTTTTCGGATCCCCTGGCCGATGGTCCGGTTATCCAGAATAGCAGCCAGTTGGCGCTCGCCAATGGCATGAGTCTCTCATTGCTCTTTTCTCAGTTGGAAAATATAAGGGAGAGGGTTCAGATCCCTTTGTTGCTCATGGGCTACCTGAACCCCATTCTCAGGTTTGGGATAACAGAATTCCTGGAGAGTTGCCGCCGGGTGGGTATTGATGGAGTGATCATTCCCGATCTTCCACCGGATGAGTATGAGGCGGTTTACCAAAAGACCTTTGAAGAATATGGGATCCACCATGTTCTCCTCATTACTCCGCATACCGATGAGGAGAGAATCCTGAAAATTGCAGGCTTATGCAAGGGTTTTATGTACATGGTTGCAGATTCATCCACCACCGGGGCACGATCCGGGGTAAAGGATCATCAGCTTGATTATTTTCGACGTATCGAGTCCATGAACCTGAAGATTCCCCGCCTGGTGGGATTTGGCATTTTTAACAATGAGACCTTTAGCACTGCCAGTTCTTTTGCCAGCGGGGCCATAATTGGAAGTGCATTTATCAGAATGCTTGAAGCAGGAGGTTTTTCAGAGGAAAAGATCGCTGAATTTATCCGGATGATCAGGGAAGGATGAAATGGCTAATTGTCGATCCACCACAGGACTTTTAACTGAGTGTACCAACCACTCCAGTCGCTTGTAAGTATGCGGTCCGGGTCCGCAGGATCAAGCAGGTCATCCTTTGTATCCCTGTCATATAGTTTGCCCGGCACATCTGCTTCATAAGCTCCCTCCAGGCCAAAGGAAAAGTCTCTAAGGTGAACCAGGAGTTCCAGTCCAGCCGATCCTCCCGGACTAATCGAACTGTACAGGGTGGAATACCGATCGGAATAACCCAGGGCATAAATGGAGGATGTAAGTTCAATGGTGGTGTATTTTATTTCAAGCTTGCCGCTCAGGGAGAGCTCAATCCAATCACCTCCCAGAAGTAAATAAGATCCATAAGCGCCTGCCCGGTGTGATGTAGCAAGCATTTCAGAGCTCACATAACCCGAATAGTCGGTATAGTCTGACTTTGCCCCGGTGACCGAGTGGCTGTATCCTCCTCCGATTCTCACTGCAGGGTACAGCTGCTTCATGAAACCAAACGAGCCGGTGGTGTAAATGGGGAAGGATGATGTTTTCTTTCCTTCCACCGGCCAGTTATTCAGGATCAGTTCCTGGTAGTATTTCAGGTCGTCCATACGGGAAGCCTGGATGCCGAACCCGGCCCAAAAGGCATTGTTCTGAGCTATCGCAGGTCGGACGCTAAGGATGGCAAGAAGCAATAAGGGGAGTAGTTTTGTTTTCATTTCGCCTCCCCCTCCAGTGTAATTGTATATTCCAGGTTCAGCACATGGGCTTCAAGACCTACCGCATCGGCCAGGCTATTTGTATTTGAACTGTAGTAGATCGAAAATTGCAGCTTGCTGATTCCCGGACCTGCCTGCAGATCCTGCATGATCCAGAAAGAGTCTGATAGTATGTAAGGACCTGAAAGGGTGTCGGGATCATAATTGGCATAGTAAATATACAGAGGCTGGTCTTCAACCTTTCCCTGTGCAGCATATAGTTCTCCCCCCTCAATCTCGGCCCTGTATTTGAAAAGCAGGCTGTCAATCACCTCTGCATTATCAATGGAGTCCAGGTTGGTGTTCACCACAAGCCTGGCCGAGTCGCCAGGAATGGGCTCCACATAATAGATGTCCGGGTCGGAGTAGGAACATCCTGCCGCCACCAGTGTGAGCATGGCGATCATTAGTAAGTGAAAAGTGGTCTTCATGAGCCCTGGGCAAAGATCAGATACGGTCGAGGATTATAGATTGCAGGACCTTCTCCATTTTTAGTCCGGCCGCTTCAACCTGCTGGGGAATAATACTTTCTTTTGACATTCCCGGTATGGAGTTTAGTTCCAGGAAGTAGAGCTGGTTTCCCTTGATGATGAAGTCTACCCTGATAATCCCCGACGAGTCGGTCAGATCATAAATCTGGCAGGCCAGTTCGCTGCATTTTCGTGCCAGCCCCTCGGGGATTTGAGCCGGAGTGATCTCTTCGGCTTTTCCGGAGGTATATTTTGCTTCATAGTCAAAGAAATCATTTTTGGTTATAATCTCCGTTATCGGCAGTATTGTGAATTCCCCTTTACTTTTAAAAACACCGCAGGTGATTTCTCTTCCTTTGATGTAGCGTTCAATAATTACTTCCCGGTCCTCTTTCATCGCTTCTTCAATCGCAGGCTGCAGCTCATCGAAACGGACAACTTTTGCAATACCGAAGCTAGAACCTCCGCTGTTGGGTTTTACAAAACAGGGGAACCCAACATGTTCGGCTATGGCTTCAAGATCTGTATGCTGATTTTTCCGAATCAGACTTGCCTCCGGGGTAAGAACATGATGTTGCTTGAGAATGGTTTTACAGGCGTATTTATTAAACGTCAGAGCCGATGAGAGATGGTTGGAGCAACTATAGGGGATGCCGATCATATCTAAGTAGCCCTGGAGTTTACCGTCCTCTCCGGGGGTGCCATGAATCATGTTCCATGCAAAATCAAAACTTATATCTCCCTGGGGGCCCTTAAATCCAAAATGGTTCTTATCCAGTTGAATCTGTTCTCCCTGTGTTTGAACCAGCCAATTAGCACCGGAAATTACAACTGTAAAACACTTATGCCCTGCTTTTTCCAGCCAGTGGCTGACCTCTTTGGCGCTTTTAACCGAGATCACCGCTTCCGATGAATCTCCTCCGGTAATTATTGCAATGTTCATGTATCTCTCTCCTCAATGTTAAATTAAAGTTACAATCTTTTATGTGATATTACCGTGGTAAAGGGCATTCCATTTTACCGAATGGGCCCATTCATCCATGAATGCTTAATAGGATTGGATAATTGTGATTTTTTTTAGTCGTTTCGTCCCTGGATATAGCTGCGCCATTTCCGGAGTACCTCTGTAAAGCCGGGGTGAAGTTCAGAATCAAAGCTTACCTCTTTTCCGCTTCGCGGATGAACGAATCCCAGGGTTTTTGCGTGCAGGGCCTGGCCTGGCATCAATTCAAAGCAATTATGGACAAACTGTTTGTACTTGGTGAAGGTAGTTCCCCGGATTACGCTATCACCCCCGTATTCCGGATCATTGAATAGCGGGTGTCCAAGGTGTTGAAAATGGACCCTGATCTGATGGGTTCGCCCGGTTTCCAGTCGGCACTCAACCAGGTTCACATAACCCAGCCTTTCAAGTACCCTGTAGTGGGTGATTGCAACTTTCCCCTGGTCCCCCTCGGGAAAGAGGTGCATCAGTTTCCTGTTTTTTGGGTTTCGACCAATATTTCCAGTGATGGTGCCTTCTTCTTCCTTCATGTCGCCCCAAACAAGCGCGTTGTAGGTACGGGTGGATGTTTTGTTGTAAAACTGGCTGGCCAGCTTGTTCAGAGCTAATTCATTTTTTGCCACCACCAGCAATCCGGAGGTGTTTTTGTCAATACGGTGCACCAGTCCGGGCCGCTCTTCCCCGCTGCTGAATAACTCATTGTCCTTAAGATGGTACATAAGGGCATTGACCATAGTACCCGTGTAGTTTCCATAGCCCGGATGGACTACCATTCCGGGAGCCTTATTCACTACAATCACATCCTCATCTTCATGGACGATATTCAGGGGGATATCCTCCGGGATTAATTCAATCTTGCGGGGAGGATGGGGAAGAACTATGCTGATAATATCGCCGGGTTTAACCTTGTAATTGGGTTTAACCGCCACATCATTTGCAAGGATGTTACCGGCATTTGCAGCCGACTGTATCCGGCTTCTGGAGGTTCCTTCGAGGTAGTTGGATAGAAATTTGTCCACTCTCAGGCTTGATTGTCCCGGATCGGCTTTGAACCTGAAATGTTCAAAAAGCTCGTGACTGTCGGGTTCCGGGTTCGTCATATTTTATTTGTTAATCAATAATTTGGCATGGTATAGTCCCTGGCTGCCTCGCAGTTTCAGGAAATATATACCGCCGCTGAGTGCACTTACATCCATTTGTTGGTCGTGGCGGACCATATTCTGCAGGGCTAATCTGCCCGAACTATCATAAACATCTACCAGAATATCCTCGGTTTCTCTCTCATCCGGAAGCTTGATATAGATCAGGTCGGAGGCAGGGTTGGGGTAGATTTGAAGCGCTTCCATTTCCGAATCCTGATCACGGATACCCACAGACTCGTCATAAAGGAAGGGCCTGAGCATGATTACCCCCGGGTATTTGGATTCCTCCCATACTCCCTGGTAGTTGTAAAAAAGGACAGAGGAAGAAACCTGGCTATTCAGGTCTAAGCCCACGTTCAGCATATACTGATTATACTGTTGCCATCCCACATAAAAGTCGCCTTCGACCTGTACGGGTTCGGAGAAATAATAGCGGATAAAACCCGGGTGCCTGGTGGTGTAGTCTGGTACAAGGTCCTTTTCATCTTCAAATATTCTGCTGCCCGGGATGCCTTCGTTATCGTCCCATACCATGAGCTTGAAGTAGTAGGAAAGGTTTACTGAGTCATATAACTGGTTGAAACTAATATCTACTCCTCCTATTTCATCAGCTGTATATGAATGGTACTTCACCGCGACACTGCTATTCTTGGTGCCCTGTCCCCTGAGTCCCCATCCTGCCTCGGGAGTGCCATCGTCATAGGAATAGTAGTCTTTGAACAACTGGTCGTAGATGACCGTGTCATTATTCTTAGGGTCAAAAGCTTCGGTTCTGAGTGAAGCCTTGATCCTTACAAGTGCCGAGTTGCCCCGACCGAAATCAATGGGATAGAAGTAGTTGAATTCCACAATCGTGTCCTCCTGTGCAGGGAGGTCCTGGGCGGTAGGAGTCGCCGGCGTATAGGATTCACCATAATAGGGTTCCTCGATTAAGAATGAACGTGTTACATTTCTTGCAATAGTGTCATTATTTAAATAACGTACCCTGACACTTTCATCAAAAACCACGTCTCTGGCATCTTCAAAATGAGACCAGGGTATGGAGCTAAGGTCTTTCAGCAAAGGTTCAATACCGGAAATAAATGCAACATCCCTGAGTATGGTGTCGGCAGCAAACCTGTTGCGGTCGAGCCGGATGTAATCCACGTTCCAGTGATCCACATTTGCAAGTTTGTCGGGAAAGTCTTGTGTATTGGCAAGGCTGGCCCGGTTTCGGAACCTGAACTGGAAAGAGTCGGTAAGGAAATTTGCTTCTGTAATGGGGATCATCACTGTTTTGAAATCATGCAATTCAGTTCCCGGTGTTCTCCAGACATTGATCCATGCTGTATCTGAGGGGGAATAGAAATCGACCAAAAGGGAATCCTGTTCTTCGGGAACTTCACCCAGACCCTTTGGCTGGTAAAGAAAACTGAAATAGATGCTGTCGCCGGGAGGATAGGCAAGGTTGATCGGGTGACTTGTGAGGTGGTCTGCCACGAAGCTTACTGGGTCGAAAGTGGCCCCTTCGTATATGCTTCCCTGGTAGTCGATGGCATCAAGGGTCGCTACGCCATTTGTGACCGGGTTGATACAGTAGTTATTGTTAACAAAGGCATCTGCATCGCTCCATAGAGAGGGGTCTGGTTCAATATAGGAATTGGAGAAATCCTCAAATACAGGTAGTTCCAGGGTGATGGCAAAGGAAGATTTTTTCATTTTCCTGTTTACACTGTAATATGCTTCTGCAGGAGGATTACCTGCCAGGGGTGTGACTATTTCCTGAGCCTTCAGGCCATTTACGGCAAGAAGGTAAATAAAAATACCCGCTAAAAATCTTACTGATCTATTCATGCACTATTCGGTATCCGCTTCAATTAATGAGGGTGTCGGCCACTGGAAGAAGCGTCGAATCGATCGTCAGCCAGATGTCCACCTCCATACCCATGTTCAACCTTCTGAATTCATCAAATTCAGGGTATTGCCTCCATACGAAGGCATTTGCACTGTCTTCTTCGTTGGCCATGGATTCATCATAGGTGACTGCTCCTAAATTAAGGAAGTAGTCGGTAATGATCTCTCCGGCCAACTCGGGGCCCAGTCCAATCAGGTCGGGAACCCGGGTGGTTTTGGAACTCACCATCCCCAGTACAAGGTCGATCACATCGCCTTTCCTGATGGAGCTTCCCTCATTTATAACGGAGTCTGCATGCATTTGTTGCAGTACATTGTTGACTGCATAATCCGGTCTGTATTGTATTTCCCCCAGGATCAGTCCGGCGTTCTGAAGTGCAAGCCGTGCCTGCCTGATGGAGAGGCCCACCAGCTGTGGCATAACTACCATTTCGTGGTTCGTGGCATTCATGGTTAAAAAGACCCTTCTGTTTTTTTTGACTTTTGAACTGGCAGAGGGATTTTGTTTGATGACCGTGCCCCTGGGCATCTCCTGGGAGTAGACTGAATCAATAACTTCGAACCTCAGGTCTCTTGAACTGACCACATCGGCCACTTCTTCTTCCGAAAGTCCCGTTAGATCCGGAACCAGGATGGCCTGTCCATGATGCGTGTAGATCTTCAGCCAGACAATGATGGATAGCAGGAGGATCAGGGCTATAGCTAATGCCAGGCCCAGGTGTCTGAGAAATTGTTTGCTGATGAGGAATCTTAAAAAATCCATTCCTTAGTTTTTTCAAATGTAATACTTATTCATTTATGATGCTGCTGGTTTTTTTACAAGCCCGGTTTTTGTAATGACCGATGATTCCTGGTAAACTTCATAGTCGGTGTTGATTCCCCAGAGATTGTGACCGGCACCATGGATAATGTTTGCAGCAACCCGCATACCCATGAGGATGCTATGATCCTGATTATTGTATTTGTAGGCTCCGTATCTCCCGATCACATGCAGCTTGTCGATTCCACTCAGGTACTTCTCAACAGGAGCCAGGGCTTCCCTGTAGTCTTTGAAATAGACAGGGTAACAGCGTGGCAGTTTCACGATCTTCCCTTCCATTTCCTGCCCCACCGGAACCAGTCCGGCCGCGACAATCTCCTGCTTTGCCATCAGGATTAACTCTTCCGGATTCATAGACCAGAGCTCATCCTCAAAATTACACCAGTATTCCATGCAAAGGACGGATGACTCAGATTCTCCATATACAGAAGGAATCCAATTCCGGAAATTTGTAACTCTTCCAAAGTTCACCGACTGGTCATGGATATAGAGCCATTGGTCGCTAAATAGGTCTGTGCGGTCAACCTTCAGGTAAACCAGGATTGTATTTCTAAATCTCAGCTTTTGGGTCTGAAGCAGAATTTCGGATGGAAGCCCGGGAAGCCTTTCAACCATTTGAGTGAGGGGCATGGTGGAAATAACATGGTCATATTCGACAAGCTCACCGTTTTCCAATTGCACCGCACTGATGATGTTATTGCTGGTAACAATGCGCTCAACTCCTGTGCCCGTCATCACCCTGCCTCCCATGGATTCGGTGAAGCGCCTCATTTTTTCATAAACGGCTCCCGTGCCCCCAACCGGGTATGCAAACTGATCCACCAGGGTTGCATGATCGCCTCCTAATCCCGGGAAGAGTGCATTTTTTATGGCCTCGAAGAGGGATAGTTTTTTAATGCGCTGAGATGCAAAATCTGAATCCAGTTCATTACAGGGTATACCCCATAAACGCTCCGAATAAGTTTTAAAGAAAATGGTATAGAGTCTTTTTCCAAATCTGCTGATCACCCATCCTTCGAAGGTCGAGGTGTCACGGGGAGGAGAGATGCGTGCAGCCATGTAGCTGAGCACGCATAAAGCGGCTTCGAAAATGCCCAGGCCACTAAGCGCATTGAAAGCCTTTATCGGGTAATCAAAAAAACGTTTCTTATAGTAAATCCTGGTCTGTCGGTTTACGATTTCATAATCTTCCTTTACCACCTCCAGCCAAAGCTCATTGATGCTTGAGTCGTGAGAGAAGAAACGATGTGGCCCGAGGTCAAGTTGTTGTCCCCATAAGGAAAGGGATTTTGAGAGCCCACCCACTGAATCACTCTTCTCATACACATCGAGGGCTGACACCTTGCCTCTAATCTCTTTTGAAAGCTCATAAGCTGCCGTCATGCCGGCCGGACCAGCCCCTATAATCGCAATTTTCATGTTTTCTTATTTATCAGGGCAATCTGCTGGCGAAGCTTCTTGCCTGCCTGGCTTTTTCATCCTCTCCGTATTGCTCGTAAAGCTCGGCAAGTTTAATATAGGCCTGTTTAAATTTGGAATTGTAATGGATGGCCTGCCTCAGATTGTATTCGGCATTGGCCTTGTCGTCCTTTCTTCCATAACACAAGCCAAGGTTGTAATAGCCCGAATAAAATTTATAATTGGACATTATGGCAAGGTTGATGTACTGGATGGCATTATCAATAAGCGCCGGGTTTCGGGTGTATTCCGATTCCATTAAATATGTATATCCTTTGGTGTTCAGGGCTTTATCGTAATCCGGGTAAATCTCCAGTAACTCATCCATTTCTTTCCTTGCATCATCAAAGCGAAGGAAGGCTGCATAGGCGTTGGCGATTTCCAGCCTGGCAATTTCATTGTTTGGGTCATACTCAACAGCACTTTGAAGAAGCAGAAGTGCACGATTCAATTTTACCTCGCTCATTTCTTGCATTGCTTCGGCAAGAAATTTGGACCCCAGGTAATCGTCCTTGTTTTTTCTTTCAACGATGGCCGCCACCACCACATCATCCACTTTGATCTCGTGAATGGTGTTTTTTGGGGGCCACAATCCATTTTTTAGCTGTGAAGGGTGGATGTAATTACAATAAAGAATCGCGTAATCCCAGTCATATTTTCCCCTGTCATAATACCTGCTGTAGGAGGTCTGGACCCGGTCGGGATGCTCTCGGAAATAATAATTGATGTTGAAATTGCTTACAATTTTTATGGGTTCCCCATTTTTATTTTCAAGTTCAGGTAGTATTGAATCAATGAAATAGTCTGAAGCAGGTTTCAGACTGTTGGTATAGTAGTCCGTTTCGAAACGCCCCAATGTTTTTCCTATTCCACCTGAAATTTCATTGAAGTAGATATACGTATTGGGATGGTTGCGAATGATATGCCTCAGGGGATGGAATAGTCCGATTGCTAAAGCAGCAAGAGCAGCATAGCGGATTCCATTCTTCGGGGTAAGTCTGATAAGGCTGCTCAATGCCATGGCTGAAAGTGCCACCATTGAAGGATAGATGAACATCATATGCCGCCAGCCTCCATAGACATTCGATTCCCTGTAAATTATAAACAAAACAGGGAAAAGGATGGTGAACCACAGGATGAAATACCAAAAGCCAAAGCCATTCTTCCGGTCCTTAAACCAGGTAAAGCCCGAAGCCAGCCATCCAATCAGGATGATTGCCGGTACGGTGTTTAGGATGTTTTTTGGGATGTAGTGCCAGGGGAGATTATCGGACCAGTGAATAGCTCCGTCGTAAAGCACCCTGATGGATACCTGTATATCGGACATCACTTTAAAAGCCTTGATGGGATGGTTGATGATATCCTGAAGCGCGTAGGGCCAGGTAAGCAGGCTCAGTATATACCCTGACAGGGAGATCAGGATAAGCGTAGCCATCCCCCTGAGGGCAAATTTCCACCAGAGTGCGGAGAAAAATTTCCAGGGCCATTTATGAATCAGCAGGTAGAGCCCGGCAAATAAAAAGAGGTAGGGAACCAGCAGGAGTCCCCCAATCCTGATCCCATTTGTAAATCCTATGCCCAAGGCTATCCAGATGGCTGAGCGGATACTGATTCTGGGTAGTTTCAAAAGAAACTTCACCATATGATAAAGGGTGAAAATGTTTCCCAGGGCGAAGGGGATATCCATGGGGTTATTGAAAGCATGGCCCAGGAACCTGGGAGAAAGGAACATCAGGATCATTGCCAGCAATCCGCCCGAGTACCCCGAAAACAGTTTGACAAACAGACCCGTGAAAAGAATGGCTGCCGCACCTGCAAGTGCCACCATGATATGCCGGGCTTCATAGGGTGACTCAATTCCGAAAAAACGGATCACCATGTAGGTGAAAAAATCAAAGGACTGGCCGTAAAAGTTGAGTTTATGCTGCGGGTCGTTCAGTGCAGCCGGGTCATCTTCCGCGAAATAGCGATAGACCTTTTCTGCATGCTGATAGTGTTTTTCATCATCGCCAGATAATCCGGCATCCAGGCTCAAAATGGGGATAATCAGGAATATGGCTATGGCAGTTGCAAAGAATGCCAGCCTGAAAAGGGGGTGCTCCCTGGTGAAGAAGAGTTGTTTAAGAGCTGGGATTCGCGTTTCTTTAAGGGGGAGGACTGTATTCCAGGCCAGATTCAATTTCAGTCGCTCCATCAAAGGAGTAACAGATTTTTGAATGCCAGGGAAAGGATGCTCCTGGTTTATGAGCAGTTTTTCCTGGCGGAATCCAAGTTTTTCCAGAATCAACCTGCTTATCCCGTTTTCAGGAAATCCCTCCTGTCCATGTACGGAAAGCAGGTAGCTGAATACATCGGAAGGAACTATAATTCCTCCCAGACCGTCTCCTTTTTTTCCGCTAAAGGAAAAATCCCAGTATGCCCTGCTGGTGTTTGAGGCCGGAAGAGGAAGCCGGAGGAACTCACCGGGGTTCACCTGGTGTTCCATGCCGAGTGATTCGAAAATCACCACATAGCCATCATGCAGCGTGTCCTTCTTACCTGCACGGACGATTTGCTCCTGATTGAGCTTTTCAATGAAAGCGGAGAGGTGCCCGATGGATTGAGAATCTGGTTCCTGATCCGGGAGGAGAAACTGAATATCTGGGCTGGTATTTTTATGAGCTGCCTTTTTTGCCATGCTTGCCTTTGGTAAAATAGTTGGCAAATTACAAAAAACTGATCTAAAGTCAGGGCAAAAAAATAACCAACCGGATTCCGGTTAGTTATTATTCTTTGTACAGTACTAAAAAACTTTATGCTTTGTGCCTGGGCTCATCAGAAACTGTAAGTTTCTTACGGCCTTTCGCTCTGCGCTTCGCAATAACACCGCGACCGCTGGCTGTTGCCATGCGCTCTCTGAACCCGTGTTTATTCTTTCTTTTCCTGTTTGATGGCTGAAATGTCCTCTTCATAACAATCGTGTTTTGAGGGTGCAAAAGTAGTCATTTTTTTAGATATACAATAGCTTTTGTTGAAAAAAACGACTCTTCGAAGCAGTCCGATATGGGAAATATTTTCACTTTTTTTCTGAATGGGCTCAACTCCGTTTCAAGATCGCCCCCTTTCAATGCGATCAGGCCATTCATCTCCTGGCCCCTGCCTGGTTTGATCAAACGCCAGGTCCACTCGTGAAGCTTAGGGAAAGCACTTACAGCCCTTGATACCACAAAGTTTGCAGAGCCGCCCAGGCTTTCTGCCCGTTGGTGAAGAGCCCTGACGTTTTTTAATTCCAGGGCATAAGATACTTCATCAACAAGCCTGATCTTTTTGCCGATGGAATCCACCAGGATGAAGCGGGTCTTTGGAAACAGGATTGCAAGTGGAATGCCAGGGAAGCCACCACCCGTTCCCACATCAACGACGGTTTGATTGGGCTCAAAAGTGAACTTTTTGGCAATGGAAAGGGAGTGAAGAATGTGTCGCTCTTCGAGGTGTTCAATATCCTTTCTGGAGATTACATTTACCTGTTGATTCAGGGTGGGGATGACCTCGATAAGTTTACTAAACTGTCTCTCCTGGGTAGCGTCGAGCCGGGGAAAGTATTTCCGGATCAATTCCATGAATTATGGCTTTTCCTTTGAGCGGTTGAGGATGTTCAGGAGTAGTTCCCGGGCTCTGAAAAGCTGAGCCTTGACAGTCCCGATGGGAATGTCAAGTTCTGAAGCAATCTCATCATAGGAGTACTCCTTGAAATACCGCAGTTCAACCAGTTGGCGATAGCGGGGCTTCAGTTTTGAAACCACGTTGCGCATATGTTTGATTTTCTGCTGGTTGATCATCGTTAATTCAGGGTCCGGCGCATCGGACTGAATCATTGATGAAGGAGCAAGAGAATCTTCTCCGTTCAGGGTCTGGTCGAGAGAAACATGACTGGCTCTTTTCTTCCGGATAAAATCGATACAGTTATTGGTTGCAATTTTGAAAAGCCAGGTGGAGAATGCATAGTTGGGGGTGTACTGATCAATGTTTTTAAAGGCTTTCCCGAATGCTTCGATGGTCAGGTCTTCTGCATCCACCGGACTGTTTACCATTTTAAGCAACATGAAGTATATGGCATCTCTGTACCTGCCCAGAAGTTCTCCATAGGCAAGTTGATCTCCCTTTCTGGCTTTTTCCACCAGTTCCATATCTTGTTGCGCTTTCAGCGAAAGATTGGAATTTAACTCCATGGTTGTTTTTTAGTTATAAAAAAATTAGTGACCCAAATGATTCCCAAAATAAGCGGTAACAAGGGGTCAAGAATGAGCGAAGGTAGTAATAAATATTTTTCAGTCAAACGCATCATCCCCAGTTTGAAAATGATCAGCCTGATGATCTGAAATACCACGAACAGTATTACTGCAGGCCATAGCCAGGAACTCAGTGCTGCCAGTAAAATAAATGAGGAATAAAAGAGAATCCTGCTTATAAGTTCTGTTCCCAGTCTGAACCGGGAACCTTTACTGTAAAGTGTTCCGGCAGCGAGGTGTCGCCGTTTCTGCCGGATCCATGCTCCCGTCTTCTTTTTTGGAAGGGAAATCGTATGGCCCTCTGCACCGAAAACGATAGAGGTATTGCTTTTTACAGCATTCTGGTTCACAAAAAGATCATCGTCGCCCGAAGCAATGTGGTAGTGGCTCGAAAAACCTTTATTTTGAAAAAACAGCGCTTTCCGATAGGCAAGGTTTCTTCCCACTCCCATATAAGGTTTCCCTTTCAGGGCAAAAGAAAAGTACTGCAAAGCTGTGAAAGCCGTTTCATAGCGGATAATGCTGTTCAGCATGCCTTTTTGTCTTTCGTATCTTCCATAGCCCAGAACAATATCTTTTTCTCCTTCAAGTTTTCCGGCCATGGACTGAAGCCACATTTTTCCTGCAGGGTAACAATCGGCGTCGGTAAGCACTACATGCTCATATTTGGCTGCTTTTAAGCCAATGGTGAGGGCCAGTTTTTTCCCGTGGGTGAATTTTTCATTTACAGGGATGTTGGTGAAGCGGAGATTCTGATGCTGAACTTTCATTTCCGATAGCAAAGCTTCACTTTGGTCGGTGGAGCAATCATTTACAACCACCACCTCAAATTCGGGATAATCCTGGGCCAGGATCAGGGGCAGGAATTTTTTTAGGTTTTCGGCTTCGTTCCGGGCGCATATAATCACTGATACTCCCTTGCTGCTTAGCTTGCTTTCGCCTGGTTTGAACAACGCCAGCCTGATGTATATACCGAGGTAATATACACACTGTATCACCAGGGTGATTAAAAACAGCGCAAGCAGGATCCATTCAGGTACCCCGGTGCTTTCAATTAATAGTTTCAGATCCATGCAATGCAAATGTAAGTGCAAGCCTTCTAAAAGAAAAAGTTGATTTTCAACAATTGTTTATCTTTGGCAGGTTATACGATTTTATGGAATTCAAATTATTACATAGTGATCCGGGCAGCAAGGCCAGGGCAGGCGTTCTTAAAACAGACCATTCGGAGATTCAAACGCCTGTTTTCATGCCTGTTGGGACGGCCGGAAGCGTGAAGGGTGTTCATCAGCGGGAGTTGTCGGAGGAGGTTGACGCCCCCATTATCCTTGGAAATACATACCATCTCTATCTGAGGCCCGGAATGGAAATTATTAAAAATGCCGGGGGCTTGCACAAGTTTATAAACTGGGATCGCTCCATTTTGACCGATAGCGGGGGATACCAGGTATTTTCACTTGCAGCTACCAGGAAGCTCATGGAGGAGGGTGTTTGGTTCAACTCTCATATTGATGGGTCCAAGCACCTGTTCTGTCCCGAATCGGTTGTGGATACGCAGCGGATCATCGGTTCTGATATCATGATGGCCTTTGACGAGTGTACACCCTGGCCATGCGAGCTTAAATATGCGAAGGATTCGCTCGGGCTAACGCACCGATGGCTTGAAAGGGGACTGAAGCGCTTCCGTGAAACGGAGCCCTTATATGGTCATCAGCAGGCATTTTTCCCCATTGTACAGGGAAGCGTTTTTCCTGAACTCAGGAGGGAGTCGGCCCACTTCATTGCTGAACAGGGTGCTGAAGGCAATGCCATTGGGGGATTGTCGGTCGGGGAGCCGGCAGAGGATATGTATGCCATGCTCGAGGAGGTCAATGCCATCCTTCCCGAAGACCGTCCGCGCTATCTGATGGGTGTGGGGACCCCGGTTAATATCCTGGAAGGCATTGCCCGGGGAGTAGATATGTTTGACTGTGTAATGCCCACCCGAAACGGACGCAACGGGATGCTTTTCACAGCAAAGGGCATCCTTAATATGAGAAACAGGAAGTGGATGGATGACTATTCACCGGTGGACCCGGATGGTCATTGTTTTGTCGACAGACAATATTCAAGGGCCTACCTGCGTCATTTAATTATCTCGGGCGAGATGCTAGGCGCCCAGATTGCAAGTATACACAACCTTTCATTTTACCTCTGGCTGGTCCGGAGGGCATTTGAGGAGATTAAAAACGGCACATTCAGCCCATGGAAAGAAAAGATGATACCAGCCTTAAGCACAAGATTGTAAGGGCGCTTGGGCTGAAAATCCTGGATCTCTATGTGATCCGGAAGTTCCTTGGGACTTTCTTTCTGTCCATTGTTCTGATCCTGTCTATTGCAGTAATTTTCGATCTCTCGGAGAAAATTGACGATTTTATTGAGAGCGGCGCTGGAATACATGAGATCGTATTTGACTATTATCTCAATTTCATACCCTATTTTGCAGTGCTGTTCTCTTCCCTGTTTGCATTTATTGCGGTTATTTATTTTACCTCAAGGATGGCATATAATACAGAGATTATTGCCATTCTGAACAGTGGTATGAGCTTCAAGCGATTCTTGCGCCCCTATATGCTTTCAGCTTTCCTGATTGCCGCCCTGGCATTCTACCTGAGTGACCAGGTAATTCCGGATGCCAATAAGGTAAAGCTTGATTTCGAGGAGACCTATGTGCGGAAGAGGCCTGTCAAATTCAAAACCAAGGATTTTCACAGGCAAATCGAGCCGGGCGTATACATATACTTGCAGAATTACAGTAATGTATCCAAGGTGGGATACAATTTCACAATTGAGAAATTTGAGGATGGCGAATTGGTATCAAAGATGTTTGCAGACCAGATCAGGTGGGATACTGCCATAGACAAGTGGCAGGCCAGGCGTTACTATATACGCACAATTGACGGTCTGGTCGAAACCCTGGAGGAGGGGAAGATGATCGACACTACCCTGGCCATTCATCCGGACGACTTTCAGAGACGCCTGAGTATCGTGGAGACCATGAGCCTAAAGGAGCTGGATGCGTTTATTGATCAGCAGCTCATGCAGGGTGAAACCAATGTAAAAGCTTACCAGATTGAACGGCAGAACAGAATAGCCTTCCCCTTTTCAATGTTTATTCTGACACTTATCGGGGTCGCAGTATCATCCCGGAAAATGAGAGGAGGAATCGGTTTGCAGATTGCCCTGGGGGTGGTTATTAGTTTCTCCTTCATATTGTTTCAGCAATTCTCCAAACAGTTTGCAATAGGAGGGATGCTACCGGTGATGGCAGCGGTTTGGCTTCCGAATCTCTGTTTTTTAGTGATTGCCTTCTTTTTATTCAGGCTGGCTCCCAAATAGCAAATATTTTACAACAGTTTATATGCATCTAAGTTTTTCGTAAGATTGTATCCATAAATCAAACACACAAAAAATGGCTTCTACAAAAAAGGTTCAGGAACTAATAAAAAGACGCGAGGAGGTTCTTCAGGGGGGAGGCGAGAAGGCTATCCAGAAGCAGGTTGCTATGGGTAAAATGACAGCCAGGGAGCGGGTTTTAAAGCTGCTGGATGAGGGCTCTTTCAATGAATATGATCTTTTTGTTGAGCACGAAGCCCGTGATTTCGGGATGGAACTGAAGGTTCTGCACGGGGATGGTGTGATTACAGGAACGGGCACAGTGGGTGGTCGTCCGGTCTGCATATTTGCACAGGACTTTACCGTGGCAGGTGGATCGCTGGGGAGTATGCACGCAAGGAAAATTACCAAGATTATGGACCATTCTCTGAAAATGCGAATGCCTTTGATTGGGATTAATGACTCGGGTGGAGCCCGGATACAGGAAGGGGTAAACTCCCTGGCCGGTTACGGGGAAATCTTTTTTCGCAATACCCTTGCCTCGGGTGTAATTCCGCAGATCTCGGTAATCCTTGGTCCCTGTGCCGGAGGTGCGGTATATTCTCCGGCGCTTACCGATTTTGTTTTTGTAGTGGACAATATTTCCAAGATGTTTATTACCGGTCCGGAGGTTATCAAAACAGTCCTGGGTGAGGATATCTCCATGGAGGAGCTGGGCGGTGCCAGGGTCCATAGCGAGATTACCGGGAATGCGCACTTCTTTTCAGAAACCGAGGAAGAGAGCTTCGACCAGATCAAGGCCCTGCTTTCCTATCTTCCCTGGTCCAATACGGATGTTCCCCCTAGAAAAGAGGTGAGGGAACCACTTGAAAAATACGATATTTCCGAAATCGTTCCTTCCGATAAGAGGCAGCCCTATGATATCCGGAATGTGATCAGGTCCATTACGGACGGATCAGATTTTCTGGAGATACAGGAGAGCTGGGCGGCAAATATGGTTATTGGTTTTGGTACCATGAATGGTAAAACTGTGGGGTTTGTGGCCAATCAACCCCTGGTTCTGGCGGGAGTGCTGGATGTGGATTCTTCCTGTAAGGCAGGCAGGTTCATTCGCTATTGTGATGCATTTAATATCCCCATTGTAACTTTTGTGGATCTTCCCGGTTATCTTCCCGGAGTGGACCAGGAGCATGCGGGTGTGATCAGGCACGGTGCAAAAGTCCTTTATGCCTACAGCGAAGCAACGGTTCCGAAAATAACCGTTATTCTCCGCAAAGCTTATGGAGGTGGATATATAGCCATGAATTCCAGGCACCTGAGAGCGGACTTTGTATTTGCCTGGCCCGATGCCGAGGTGGCAGTAATGGGTCCCGAGGGAGCTGCCAATATTATCTTCCGTAAGGAGATAGCCAGTGCGGAGGATCCCGATAAGATGAGGGCACAGAAGGTTCAGGAGTATAAAGAGAAATTTGCAAATCCCTATGTGGCTGCTGCCAAGGGTTATATTGATTCGGTTATTGAACCCGATGAAACCAGGAGATCTCTTTTGCATGCCCTGGAGGTGTCGGGAGAGAAGAGCGTAGGTATGCCTGCCAAGAAACACGGTATTCCACCATTTTAGAAAGCTGTTATGAGCAAACAAGAAAAAGCTAAGCAAAAAAAAGCAAAACCTGTACCTCCCATGGAGGAACTGGAAATAGGTGGGGCCATATATTCAACCAGGCTTACTTCCAAGTTTAAAAATAGGAAGACCTGGGAACTTCCCGATCAGCGTAAGGTTATATCGGTGATTCCCGGAACCATTCAGAAAGTGATGGTTTCCGAGGGTGATGAGGTAGCCGTCGGTGATTCGATGATGATCCTGGAAGCCATGAAAATGCGCAATGAGATCAAGGCCCCTCAGAACGGTGTGATTAAACGGGTGAATGTAGAGGAGGGAGAGCACGTATCTAAAGCGTACTTGCTCCTGGAATTTCAATAGCCTAGGCTTTGCCCTTCCAGATGATGTAGGGAGTGACTGCATCGGTTAGGACCGGCTGCTGCGGGAAAATTCCATAGATGGATGATCCACTGCCACTGAGGGAAACATAGAGGGCTCCGGCACGGTATAGTTCCTCCTTGAGCATCTCAATTTTCGGGTGTTTTTCAAAGATTCCTTTTTCGAAGTCATTGACGATGCTTCCCTTCCATTTATTTACAGGCACATCCAGGAGCTGTCCCAGGTGCCTGGCAGGCATTTTAGGAGAAACACCCGCGTAGGCTTCAGGAGTAGAAATGTGAATATCGGGGAACAGCAATACCAGGTAAAGGCCATCAAGGCTGACAGATGAAGGCGAGAGGCGTTCGCCCCGGCCTTCCATCATCATGGCTTGCTTATGAAGGAAGAAGGGACAGTCGCTTCCCAGGCTGGCTGCCATATCATGCAGGGTTTCCGTGGAAAGAGGGTCAGTGCAAAGCTGATTAAGACCCAGCAGGGTGAGTGAGGCATTAGACGATCCACCTCCCAGTCCGGCCCCTACCGGAATCTGTTTGTGAAGGTGAATTTCCACTGGAGGAATAACCCTTTTTTTGGCAAATAATTCATGCGCTTTTTCACAGAGGTTTTTCTCTGGTCCGGCCGGGATGGAGATTCCTGACTGGCTGAAATCAAGGGCATCTGATCCATGGGATGCTTCCCTTATTTCGATGATGTCGTTTAGTCCGACCGGGTACATAACTGACTGTAAATCATGAAATCCGTCGGGCCGGCGCGCTATGATATGCAGGCCGATATTTATCTTCGCTGGTGAATTGAGTATCATGGTTTTTAAAGATAGCTCATTTTTCAACATTTGTTAATTAAAACTTGAGCAGGGGTGTTTATAAGTGGGCTGGATAAGTACCCTCTCTAGTTTGTGATTTCTTACCTTTAACAGCCCAAAAAGACAGATAAAAAATGGCAAAACAATATACACCTACTCCGAAAAAAAATCCGGCCATAGCCCTTGATTATGGTAAAATTCCGCCCCAGGCCCTGGACCTGGAGGAGGCTGTGCTTGGAGCCATTATGCTGGAGAAGGATGCCATCCTGTCGGTGCTGGATATACTTGAGGCGAGCAGCTTCTACAAAGAGGCTCATCAGCAGATCTATTCGGCGGCACAACTGCTTTCCCAGCAGGAGAAGCCCATCGACCTGCTTACAATTACCGAGGAACTGCGGAAACAGGAGAAGCTGGAAGCTGTTGGAGGTGCGGTATATATCGCCCAGCTTACCTCCAGGGTAGGATCGGCTGCTCACCTGGAATACCATGCAAGAATTGTTGCCCAGAAATACATCCAAAGGGAGCTGATACGCGTTTCATCTGATATCCAGGAGAGAGCCTTTGACGAGGGTACTGATGTGGACGACCTGCTGGATTATTCGGAACGAGAGTTGCTGAATATTGCGGAGGGGCATATCAAGAAGGAGACCGTGAGACTCAGTGTTCTCATGAAAACTGCCATTGAGCAGATCGAAGAGGCTGGTAAGCGGGATGACAGCCTGAGTGGAGTCCCGTCTGGGTTTACGGCCCTGGACAGGCTTACTTCGGGTTGGCAGAAGTCCGACCTGATCATTCTTGCGGCAAGGCCATCGATGGGTAAGACGGCTTTTGTGCTTTCCATGGCAAGGAATATGGCGGTGGATCATAACCGGCCGGTTGCTTTCTTTTCCCTGGAGATGTCGTCCATTCAGCTTGTAAACCGACTGATTATTGGAGAGACGCAGCTACCTTCCGATAAGATCAGGACGGGAAGGCTTGAAAATTATGAGTGGGAACAGCTGGAATATAAAATTAAAGACCTGGAGCAGGCCCCCATCTATGTGGATGATACGCCTGCCATTTCCATTTTCGAGTTCAGGGCCAAGTGCCGGAGACTCAAACAAAAGTATGATATCCAGGCAGTGGTGATTGACTATCTGCAGCTGATGACCGGGTCGAAGGATTCGGGAAGCAGGGAACAGGAAGTAAGTAATATTTCAAGATCACTTAAAGCCGTGGCCAAGGAATTGGATATCCCCATTATTGCACTCTCCCAGCTAAACCGGAGTGTTGAAATGCGATCCGGGAATAAGCGTCCTCAGCTTTCCGACCTTCGTGAATCGGGTGCCATTGAGCAGGATGCCGACCTGGTTATTTTTATTCACCGGCCAGAGTACTATCACATTGACGTGGATGAAGAGGGGAACTCTTTGAAGGGTATCGCTGAGATTATCGTCGCCAAACACCGTAATGGAGCCACCGACGATGTTCACCTGAAATTTATAAGGGAGTTTGCCAAATTTGTGGACCTGGATGATAGCCTCGCCATGGTTGCGGATGATGAAAACGGGACCCCCCAGGCCACCTATGCCTCTAAAATGAACGAGGAGGATAAAATGGGCAATGCCGATATTGGCCAGAACAACGGCTTCGATCCTCCTCCTTTCTAAGTTTTTCTTTTTCTACGTGCATCTTTTTGACTTATGGATTGTCTTTGAGTTAAGTGAAGTTTAGCGTTTAATTCAATTTTAGAAGATGATGAAAAAGACATTTATATTGGGAGCCCTTGCCTCTGCATTATTTATAACGGGTTGTTTTAATTTTGGACCCTGTATTCAGGGATATGGTCCGGTGATTATCGAATTCCGTGAAATTGTTGACTTTACAGCGGTCAGCAACACTTTTGAGTTTGAAGTCCGGGTGACTCAGTCAGACACCTTTGGCGTTGAGGTGGAAGCCCAGGAGAACCTCTTGAAATTTATTGAGACCTATGTGTCGGGGTCTACGCTTATTGTAAAAACAAAGAATGGAACCTGTGTAAATTCTGCCGTACCTGTAGTGGTATATGTATCAATGCCCTACGTTGAGGAGATTACAAATACAGGATCCGGAAGGCTGTCGGCCGACAGGGCTGAAGTGGCTGATTTTGAAATCTCTAACTCCGGATCGGGAGTTATAAGTATTGATTCGGTATTTGCATCTACCGTTTCATTGAAGAATACGGGTTCGGGAAAATTATATATGAGTGCTTCCTATCCTGATGAATTTGAAGTGACCCAAACAGGATCAGGCTTGATAGATGCAGGTATCATTGACCAGCCCCTTGAGGTCAGTATCAACCACACAAGTTCTGGAAAGATATATGCCAGCATAATAAATGGTCTGGAGGTAAGCGCCAGGATGACTGGTTCCGGTCTGATTTTGCTTGATGGCTATGCCGAAACAGCAGATCTTAGCTTAAGCTCCTCCGGAAAGATGGATGCAATAGAGATGGAGGTGGCCGACGCTATCGCCAAAAATACAGGGTCAGGAAAAATCTTTGTTTATGCAAGGGAAACCCTGGATGCAACCATTACCGGATCGGGAGATATCTACTATCGTGGTAATCCCCTGCTCTCTGTAAGGATCACAGGTTCGGGAAGCGTCAGGCCTTACTAG
>CAZRPW010000001.1:160327-167229 GCA_964601975.1 uncultured Bacteroides sp. | reverse complement strand
TGTTGGGTAGTTTGGCAGTTGGGTAGTTTAGCTGTTGGGTAGTTTAGCTGTTGGGAAGTTAAATTGTTTAGCTGTTTGCGTGAAAAATATAAGAGAGTGTATCGAAGGGTGCGCTCTCTTTTCATTTCTACCAGCCTTATTCTGGGCTTTCCCTCTGCAAGCCTTCTTTGGTGTTTGTGATTTTTTTGGAAAAGGCCTGTGTTTGGGGGACTGTTGGGGGGCTAAAGTCAAGTCACCAAAGAGTGAGTTTATAGAATTTAGTGAGTTTGCTTATTTTTTTTGTGAAAACATTACATATATCTGAAATTTAGCCCTTTAAAATATATTGTTATATGAATAACAAAAAATTAAGACTCTCTGTTTCGTGCATGTGGCTTTCTCAAAAGGGGAAGCCACTTCTTAATTCCACACCAACTAGCCCTGAATAAGCGATACTGACTTATTGAACCATCATAACACTTCTAACTAAGCGTGTTAAAGTTCGCTCTGTTGGATACCCAATAATTCACATTGAATTCACCGGGTTGTGAGCAGGATCTGTAGTCTGTCAGGTACAGAAGCCATCGTCGCCCTGACCCCTTTGTGATCGATTAATATCCGGAAACAGGGTTATATATTATATCCGTTTCTTATGATATTTTGATAATATTCAGATATAAAATATTCAGCGATTCCGCCCCGGAATTTCGATTTTGGGACGGAATCGCTGGCGCTCTTTCGTATTTAGATTAAAATAATCCATTTATAAGCTGTTATAGCTTATTTGCAGATATTTTATATCGCTCTGAAAATATTTTTTATCTTCAAATAAGCCATTTTTGCTTATAATCAGATAATTTATATAAATAATTGAAAGTTTCCCAGCGATTCCGCTTGGAATTTATCGGTTCTGTAATTGTTTGATGATTAAGGGGGATGAGTATTTTTGGGAAGATAATTTTCGCGCTAATATTTACAAATTGAGCAAAGCGGAATCGCTGAAAATATTTGAAATGGATATTTAATATCCGTTTCTTATGATATTTTAGTAATATTCAGATAATTTATATTTCCGCAACTCAGGAATGATAGTCATGTTCAGTTCTTGAATCAGAGATAAAGGACGTCAGAAAATGACGCGAAGCGGAATCGCTGTCAGGAATTGCTGCCAGGCCATTTGAACACTTTTGAGAAAGCCTTCATACCATCACGAAGAGAGTATCATAGATATCTACAGAAAATACCCGGTAGTACTCCTGATAAAGGAAATTATAGATTTCAGCTAAAAGAATGTTGACAAAGGAGGCTGTCCGGATAGGGCCCGAAAAAAAACCGCCCTCTATGTTTTAAACATAGAAGACGGCCATTTTATCTCACAGTAATGAGCACTGTTTTCTGAGCACTGCTACTTGTGTACTGCCTTCCCTACCATGCAAACCCGAGTCCCAGGCTTAAATAGGAAAGTGCAGGGGCATTCTCTGTTTTAAAACCCTGGGTATAGCTTACCTTGGCTGTTGCATAGGAGTTACCCACCGGAACAATGATTCCGATCTCGGGCCTGAGTGCAAACTGCCAGTAATTTCCTGTAAAAGCAAAGGTGCCGATTTCACGTCGATTCTCCTGCCAAACAGTCCCCACACCCAGAGAAACAAAGGGTTCGAACATATCAGCAGGTAAATAATATGAAATCCTTGCCAGGAGGGGAATGTTATTGATATACCTCACCTGTGTTCCGTGCATGAGAATATCTCCCCTCTGGTAATAGGAATCGGATTCCTTTTCCAGGAAAACACTCCAGGCAAAGGTCGTTCCCAATGCAAGGTTATCCGCTACAAAACGGTCCATATCAAGAGACAGGCCTCGCCAGCTCACCTGGCCGGCAAAGTCCTTGGTGGAAGAAAAAGGAAAGCCAAGGTCATAGGTCAGTTTCCAGATCACCTCCTGGCCACTTGCGGCCAGGGATGAAAGTGCTATTGCAAATACTACGATATATTTTTTCATGACCAACTCTCTTTATTTCTGTAAATATTCTGACTGCGTAAACAACTGATTGACTTGCTTTTCAAGCCGCTGCTTTGTAGACGCATTATTGCCCGAAAGCATACCATCCACAACTCCCATCCAAACTCCATCGACCGTTTTTTCCTCCGGATCATAGGATTTCGAATCAAACATCTCAATCATCAGGGTACCCGTTGAGTATGAAGTGACATAACCGGGATACCATGGATAGCTGGGATACCATGGATAACCAGGATAGTAGCCTCCCCAGCCCATTCCTCCATACCAACCCCAGTAGTCATAATAATAACCCCAGTACTGGTAGTAATCGCTGGAAAGGGCCTCCACAAAAAGGACCAAATCTGCAGGATTGAGCGAATCGGCATCTGGTATTTCAATATAGCCATTTGCACTCATGTTATCCCTGATCAGCCCAAGTATATATGCATCATTATCCCTGGAGAAATTAGGATCGTCTTTCCCGTCTTCTGTCAGGTGCATAATGGTATCAACAACGGTAAAAGTAGCATAGGATGAGAAATCTGCCTCCACATCGTAATTGGTTGCCGCCAGGTCATATTCATCCAAATAGTCAATCTTGTCGGGATAACATCCGCTCAGTAAAGCGATTATCGAAATCAATATGACTGGCAATAAATTTCTTGCTCGTTTCATTTTCAATTCTTTTTATAAAAAATGATTACATTTTAAGTTAACGTTTCCACAAGTAATTTGTTCTAAACTCCAAGTTATATAAAAAAGAAGTCGCATTTATTACAAAAAACACTTATAAATAATCCGGTTTTTAATCTCTGTCTCTTTCAGATTCCCCCTAATAGCCATACCTTTGCCCCCGTTACCAAATGAGCAAAATGACACTATAAGCGTTCACTAATAACCGCTCACCCTCTAACCACTAAGCAATAACCGTTCACCCACTAACCCCTAACCACTAACCCCTAACCCCTAACCAACTACATAACTAACCCACTACCCAACTATTTACTATTTTACTATTTTACTATTTACTATTTACTATTTACTATTTACTATTTACTATTTTACTATTTACTATTTTACTATTTAACTATTTACTATGCGTCACGAAAGATCACATACCAAAGTCATAGCCACCATAGGACCGGCCACCCGCAACAAGAAAATACTTGAAGCAATGATCCACGAAGGCATGGATGTTTGCAGGATTAACTGCTCCCACGATACCCATGAGGAGCATATGAAAACCATTCAGTACATTAAAGAACTCAACGAAGAACTGGGTTCCAACGTTGCCATACTGGCCGATCTGCAGGGTCCAAAACTCCGCGTGGGCATGATGGAAAACGACAGCGTGATGCTGGAAGACGGTCAGGAATTTTCCTTTGTGACCACTCCCTGTACCGGCACCAGCAAGCAGGCCTACCTAAGCTATGATAGATTACCTGCCGATGTGACCCCGGGCGAGATGATCCTGGTGGATGACGGAAAGCTGATGTTCGAGGTGATAGAATCTAATGGAAAGGACATCGTAAAAACAAAGGTTATTGCCGGTGGTCCCCTCTCCAACAAAAAAGGGGTAAACCTTCCTCATACCAAGGTTTCACTGCCCAGTCTAACCGAAAAGGATATAAAGGATGCCCAGTTTGTCCTGGATCAGAAAGTGGACTGGATTGCACTTTCATTCGTAAGAAGAAAAAAAGACATTGATGATCTGAGGAAGATCGTAGATGCCCATCCCAGCTATGCGCATATCATTGCAAAAATTGAAAAACCAGAGGCACTGGAAGAAATCAATAAGATAATCGAAGCTGCAGATGCCATCATGGTAGCTCGTGGAGACCTGGGTGTGGAAGTGGAATTCAATAAGGTTCCGGTGATCCAAAAAAGCATTATCAGGAAATGCCACGAGAGATCAAAACCCGTCATAGTAGCGACCCAGATGATGGAGAGTATGATCACAAATCCCACACCCACCAGGGCCGAAGCCAACGATGTGGCCAATGCCGTACTTGACGGAGCCGATTCACTGATGTTAAGTGGGGAAACTTCTGTGGGAAAATACCCTATACAGACCATTACAAACATGCAGAAGATCATCGATTCCACGGAAGCAGATGAGTACGTATACTACCATAAGCACAAGCCGCGCATGAAGGAAGACACCTTCCTGGCTGAATCGATTTGCTACAATGCCACCCGCCTGGCCGAAAAGGTAGACGCAGCAGCGATTGTGACGCTTACCCATTCCGGTTTCACTGCCATAAAGATCAGCTCTCACCGACCCAAGGCTCCCATTTTTGTTTTCACCATGAACGAGGATCTGATCTGTGACCTCTCCCTGGTATGGGGAGTCCGTACCTTCTATTTTGGCGAATGTACCAATGTAAATGAATACATTGATTACACGGAAGAGTTCCTGGTAAGTCAGAACCTCCTAAAAAAAGGCGACCTGGTTGTTCATGTTGGCAGCATCCCCATTCTGGAGAAGGGGAAAACCAACATGTTAAAACTTACCCAGGTAAGCTAAACAGGATTGGCCGGGTCAATCAATGAACGGATTTTATGCGCAGAGGAGAAGTGGATGGACCTTGTCCGGCCTTACTGTGCAAATCTCTTTTCGGAAACCTTTATTCCCTCCCACGACCACAAACATCACCAGAGAGTCTGGAATATCTGTAAGCTGATTCTGATTGAACTGGACAGATTTAATGCTGTCGCCGATCAGAGCCTGGTGGAGGGGATAATGCTGGCTGCCTGGTTCCATGACACGGGCATGGTCATAGACAGTGGTATCAGGCATGGAGCCCTTGGCAGGGAAGCGTTCGAAACATTTATCAGGAATACAGCTTCAGCAGAGCCGGAGCCATACAGTCAGATATTGGAAGCTATTGAGTTTCATGACACGAAAGGGCCTTCGGTCTACCAGGAACTTAAACCGGGGACAGCCCCAGGCATCCTGGGGATTCTTTCAATGGCCGACGATCTTGATGCATGGGGAGTTATTGGCATCTACAGGTATGTTGAAATCTATCTTAAAAGAGAGGTTCCTGTCGAAGACCTGGGAATAAAAATTCTGGCCAATGTGAGAAAACGCTACAATCATATCGTGGAGAGTTGTGTTGCGCTCCCCGGAATCATAGATCCCTATCGAACTTCTTATCAGATAATTGAGGAATTTTTCAAGCATTTCAACCAGCAATTAACCCTTGAAAAGGAAATTGAAATGGTAAGCTGCCGACAGGTGGGTATTGTGAATCTCATTCGAAGGTTCTCGCTCGAAGCTGAAATCAGGCCGGAGAAATTCATAGATCAGCCTGAGGTACTTTCCGGGGAAGATCATGTAAAAAGATATTTTTATGAACTTCACAGGGAATTGGAGCTTTATGACAAATAAGCAGCAGTTATTTCTCACCTGTGGCTGATATCTTCAGAAGTAAGTTGTTGATGGATATAAAATTAGCTAATTTTGCCGCTTATTCAATACAATTATTTCGAGTGAACATATGAAAAAAAATATCCTGCTGGCCTCTTTCCTGGTCTTCCTGCTCCTCCCGTCATTTGGAGCTGTTCAACTACAAGAATTCCTGGCACAAATTGAAGCAAAGGACATCAGGCTCCTCGAGGGCGAGTCAAACTATGATACCATCATGGAGATTCTGATTGAGCAACCCATCGACCACCATTTTCCTGATGGAGACAAATTCCTGCAACGCATATACATTTCACACATCGACCCCGGCAAACCTGTCGTCCTGGTCACAGCCGGATATGATGCAAATTACTATTACACATCTGAAATTGCAGCAGCATTAAAGTGCAACCAGGTGATGGTGGAGCACAGATTTTTTGGCAGGAGCCAGCCCGACAGCATCCCCTGGGAATACCTGAATACCTGGCAGGCAGCCTCGGATCACCATCACATCATTGAGTCTTTTAAGGATCTTTACCCCGGTCAGTGGATCGCAACAGGCATCAGTAAAGGCGGACAAACAGTCATGTACCACTCCTATTACTATCCGGATGATGTGGACGTAAGAGTTCCCTATGTTGCTCCTCTGAATTTTGGGATAGAAGACCGTCGGATTTACTCCTTTCTGGACAATGTGGGAAGTCCGGGAGAAAGGCGAAAGATAAAACGATACCAGAAAACCGCACTCAAATACCAGGAGCATTACCTCCCTGCATTCATCGATTTTTCGCAGAAGAAGGGCTATACCTACGAAATTGCGGGAGGATATGAGCATGCCTATGAATATTGTGTGCTTGAATACTCCTTTGCGTTCTGGCAATGGGGATATGTTCCCGTAAATAAAATCCCCCGGAGAAGTGCTCGTCCCCAGGAATTTATTGAGCACATGAACCGGGTTGCAGGCTTTGACTACTTTTCGGATGAAGCCATCCTCGAGCAACGACCTTTTTTCTACCAGGCACTTACCGAAATGGGATACTATGGTTACGACCTGGATGAGTTTGAAGACTATATTCAACATGTAAGCAACCCTGTGTTCACCTTCACCCTTCCCGAGGAGATTAAGACCCCGTTCGACTCCACTCTGTCGGTTGAGGTAGAGAAATATCTGGCCTCCAACGCCCGGAAATTCATCTATATCTATGGTGAAAATGACACCTGGTCTGCCACTGCTGTAAGTAATACGGGCGACACCGAATCAGAAATATTCTTTAAAAAGGGCGGGTCCCACAGAACAAGGATTAACAATATGCCAGAAGATCAGAGGAAAAAGGTATACGAAACCCTGGACTTCTACCTCAACGAGGCACTGAAGACTGAGCAATGAACATTGAGCACCGATTACTGAGCACTGAGCACTGTTTACTGAGCACTGATTACTGATTACTGAGCACCGATTACCAAGCACCGATTACCAAGCACCGAGTACTGAGCACCGATTACTGATTACTGA
>CAZRPW010000001.1:93318-160227 GCA_964601975.1 uncultured Bacteroides sp. | reverse complement strand
TACTGAGCACCGATTACTGATTACTGATTACTGATTACTGATTACTGTGCACCGAGTACTGTTCCCTGACTGCTGAGTACTCTTCATTGAATTTGCTGAAACTAATACTCCTGCCATGGGCAGGATGAAAGGTACTCACCTGCAGCTCACTCAGTAATTTCCAGCTTTGTAACAACCCTGGCAGATCCTCGGCAAAAGGAGGGAAAATTCTTTTGCCTGGTATTCCGATCAGGGTATCCCCAGCAAGCATCTCACCATCCTCCATCAGCACTACCATGGAACCAAGGGAATGCCCCGAAGTATGTATGATCCTTCCCGGGAACCCAAACTCAGTCAACGAAGCAGATTCATCAACAAGTATATCGGGTACTGCGGACGGATAACGCATGATGCGTCTAGCAAAGAGTCTTCCCACGGTAGCGATCACTTTAGCCTTCCAGCGGGTTCCTGCAGGAATAGGTGTATATCCTGCTTCCAGTCGGGATGCCTCGCTGCGATGGATCATGATCTTACATCCGCATAGTTCCTTCAAACGGCGGGCCGATCCTGCATGATCGTAATGTGCATGGGTAAGAATAAGCAGCTTAAGGCTCTCGGGTTGAAGACCCAGCCGGGCCATTTCCTCGATAATCTTTGATTCAGAGCCCTGGTTTCCGCAATCCACAAGCAGCGCCTCTCCAGGTTTGAAAAGCAAAAATGCTGATACATTCACCAGGGAGATACGATGCAGGGTGTACTTCTCCATTATTTCACAGGGAAATCCATCAGCTTCTCCCCTTCCAGGTAAGCTTCAAGCCTGTCGTTCACAGCAACGGGTCCAACACCAGCCGGGGTGCCTGTATAGATAAGATCACCCGTTTTCAGTGTCATAAAACGGCTTACATAAGCAATTATCTTCTCAAAGGAAAAAATCATCAGGGAGGTGGATCCATCCTGAACAGTTTTCCCGTTCAGATCGAGCCGAAAAGACAGGTCATGAATATCCCTGAATTTGGAAACAGGTAAAAACTCGCTGACCGGTGCGGAATAATCAAAGCCTTTGGCAATCTCCCAGGGAAGCCCTTTAGCCTTCGCCTCGCTCTGCAGGTCCCTGGCTGTAAAATCAACGCCTAGTGCCACCTCACTGAAATAGCGATCTGCAAACTTCTCTTCAATGCTCCGCCCCAGCCTGTCAATCCGGATAACCACTTCCAGTTCGTGGTGTACATCCTTTGAAAAATCCGGATAGAAAAAGGGCCGGTTGGCAATCACCAATGCCGAATCGGGCTTCAGGAAGAAAACCGGTTTCGTGGGAACATCGTTATTCAGTTCCTTCGCATGGGCCACATAATTTCTTCCGATGCAGATGATTTTCATCGCCTCTATTTTTTAGAGTTGAGCTTAATACTGGTCAGAACCTTCTTGGTATACAGCGGAAAATCCCCGTTCATCATCCAGCCATAATAACCTGGATCCCTTTCAAGAACCTCGGAAACAGGTTTCCCTTTATGTTTTCCAAAATTAAAAACCTCCACATCCTCTTCATTATAAATAATCCGCCCTGCAAAATCCACATTGCGGTTGTGTGCGGAAAATTCAGCGAGCATACCGATATCGTTTTCCAGATTTGGATAACGATCAAGCTGAGCCTGCAGAATCTCATAGGTGGCCAGGGTATCGGCTTCTGCTGAATGGGCATCCTCAAGCTCTTTTCCAAGAAAGAATTTGCAAGCTGCAGAAAGCGTCCGCTGTTCCATTTTCATGAAGATGATCTGCACATCAATAAACTTCCTCCTCTTTAGATCGATGTCGATTCCGGCACGCAAAAACTCCTCAGCAAGCAGGGGTATATCAAATTTTACCGAATTATATCCCGCAAGGTCGCAACCTTCAAAATCCCGCGCAACACTTTTCCCGACTTCATTAAAGGTAGGAGCGTTTTTAACATCTTCATCACTGATGCCGTGGATCTCGGTAACCTTTGGCGGTATGGGTATCCCCGGGTTAACCCGCAGGGTTTTGGTGGTTTCATTACCGTTCAGTTCAACTTTCAGGTATGAAATCTCTACAATCCGGTCTGAAGCGATGTTGATTCCAGTGGTTTCCAGATCGAAAAAAATGATGGGGTTCTTAAGATTTAACTTCATTCACTAGGTATTGATCATCATGGGCATAAGCAACATGAGGGTGTCTTCATTTTCATTATCAGCTTCACTGGGAAGCAGGATGCCCGCCCTGGTGGGATCACTCATCTCCAGCACAACGTCTGTGGATGACAGATTTGCCAGAATTTCAATGAGGAAGGTAGACTTGAATCCGATTTCCATATCCTCCCCTTCGTACTGGCAGCTGAGCCTTTCATTAGCAGAAATTGAAAAATCAATGTCCTGTGCCGAGATATTTAGCTGATTCCCGGTAAATGAAAGTTTCACAAGATTGCTGGCCTGGTTTGAAAAAACCGAAACCCTTTTAAGTGTATTGTAGAAGGCAAGCCTGTCAATAGTCATCTTATAGGGATTGTCAACAGGAATCACAGAGTTGTAACTGGGGTAGTTACCCTCTACCAGCCGGCATACCAACTTATAATTGGTAAGTGTAAAAGATGCATTCCTGTCATCAAACTCCAGTACAATGTTATTCTCCTCACGGGGAAGTATATTTTTCAGCAGAGATGCGGGCTTTTTCGGCAGTATGAAGCTTGAGGCGCCTGAAGCACTTGCATCGGTTCTCTTGTAGCGAACCAATTTGTGGGCATCTGATGCGACGAAAGTAATATCATCGGGCGAAAGCTCAAGAAAAATTCCGTTCATCACAGGCCTGAGTTCATCATCGGCCGTCGCAAACAGGGACTTATTAATCCCCGAAAGCAACACATCCTGTTCAAGTTCCACATGCTGTTTCTGATCATCCTTGATAACCGGCATCTGTGGAAATTCAACCCCATTCTGACCCATGATGGAGAATTTACCGTTCTCGCTCTGAATGACCACCGTCAGGTTCTCCAGGTTAATCTCAAATGTCAGTGGGATATCCGGAAACTCTTTCAGGGTGTCATTGAGAATACGAGCTGGCACGGCAATTACCCCGGTACCATCGGTATTCTCCAGCTGGATCTGGGTAATCAAGGTCGATTCCAGATCCGATGCAGTGATTTCCAGTAAGCCGTCTTCCAGGGAAAACAGGAAATTATCCAGAATTGGCAGTGTATTTTTCGAGCTGATAACACGACTGATGGCCTGCAGATGACCCAACAGTTCCATACTGGAGACAACAAATTTCATGAGTGTTTGCTTTTTTAAAAATATGAATCAATAATCCATCAATTATACAAAAAAAAATCGTCAATACCGCTACAGGTTATCCCCAATATAGGCTGACAAACCACGCATCAGAACATCCAGATATATATAGTTTATTATCAGCGCATCAGGACTATCATTATGAATAACCAGGGCCCGGAACATATGCGTTTTTTCACCATTATCACCCGGAATAGAATAGACCCGCAGGCTGTGTTTTTCACCCTCTGTGGACTCAAGGTATAAGCTTGCCAACCATCGCTCCCTCATCTCTTCCTTTCCGGGGAGGGACATTCTGTCTCCTGCTTTCTCCTCATATCGGATGGAGGTAAAGTAGGTAAACAGCATTCGGATGGCCTCTTCATCAAGTAGCTCCACCGGCACCAGGCTATCAGATTGGGGCAGCGTACAACTTATCTGGCCTTCCTCATCCATGGACAATCTGAACTCAGGATGCCCCCTTTTCTCAAGGGTTATGTGCCGGATTTCAGAGGGCATAAGGTCAATGAGTATATGCTTTCTATAGTGGTTCTCAGATGAGGAATAAACCCTTGTCAGATCCAGTTCCTTGTAACCGGGGAGCGAAACTGTAAATGCCCTTTCAGACCCAGCCAGTCTCAGCAACAGTCGCCCGTCCCGGCTCAGGATCTCATATTGCAGTAACAACCTGTTTCCGGACAAAAAGGAAACCTGCCGGGTACTTCCATCCGCCCACTCATCCAGATCTGAGTGTACCGCTTCAACCTGAAGCCTTTCTGCAGCGAAAAAAAGATTCTCCACAGCCACCGGGTTCACATCATCTCCTCCGGGAAGCTGCCATACTCCACCCATTTTGGATAAGCTCACCGTATCATGCTCTCCGGCAATTGTGATGTGGTCTATTCTGGAAGAATCTTCTACAAGCATCTTCCTGCTCTCCCGCCTGACCGATCTCTGTGGATCAATAAAGTGCAGCAAAACCAGGGTAATGATAAGCAGTGAGAGTATCACTCCAATATAGCTCCTGAATTTCATGCTATCGACTATATCTTCTTCTTCTCATAAAAAACCAGATGATGCCCGAAACGATCACCAGAAGCAAGGGAACAAGCGTGTTTATAAATTTCCAGGTCAGCACTTTGTCCCTCTGCCCGATAATTTCCCGGTTCAGCAATCTAAGCTTAAACTCCCTGGATCTTAATTCCATCATCCCTGTCTCATCCGTCATCTGGTTAATGGCATTCATTACAAACTCAAGGTTCCCATAAGTTTGTTTTGTATAGCGATCGTAACCAAGCTTTTGGGTCTGAAAATGCCCCTGTTCATAAGCCACTTCATTTGCAAGAATGTCACCATCGGACACCACCAGTATGGCAGTGGAAGAGCTCCGGGCCAGGACCTCTGCATCTTTGGGATAAACACCCGAAGGAACCGGGTAATTCTTGTAAAGGGAGGGAAATACGCCCTCAAGCAGCACTGCAACGGGAAGTCCGGGTGACTGATAGAGCGCCGGATCGGGCTGAACCATTACCTCCTCCATACTGATATACAGGGGAACTTCCCTGCTCCTGCTGCTCTTTGATGTTGATAACAGCACGGTGGTGGTGACCTCCCCGTTTGCGGCCCCAATGGTATCCATAGAAGATGCGAATTCACCCTTCACATTATTCAGTCCCCGGGTAACCGGATGATCCGGATTCATCGTTAGCAGGGGATAATAAACCCAGGGCATCAGGGTCCAGCGGGCCTGTTCAGCGGTAGAGGCTGTATTCACAGGCACTGCACTGCACTGCATATCGGCCACCAGGTTGTAATTCATCCTGATCCCATATTTGAACAGGAGATCCTCAAGCCCCACCTGATTTGCCAGGGCAACCGTAGTCCCGCCAGTCAGGCTATCAGCAAAAGGATTCACGGGATCCAGGAAAAACAGCACCTTCCCTCCTCCCATAATATACTGGTCAATTGCAAATTTATCCGCTTCACTGAACTCGCGGATGGGCCTGGCAATGATCAGTGCCTGGTAATTCTTCAAGGCTTCGATATTTCCGTTAATATAGCCTCGATCTACCTGGAAAAAATTCTTCAACTCATCCATCAGGCTGTGCGTTTGCAGAGAATCCAGTTCACCATGCCCTTCAATAAAAGCAACGCGTGGTACCTCCTCCATGGTAAGACTGTGGATGGCCCTCATAAATTCATATTCCAGGGTCTCGATGGAATTGTTCAGGTTCATCTCATGAGAGAGGGAAGGATTGTTTTTCAGCAAGTTCACCGGCATGGTATAAGATCCATAAGACACCATGGCTCCGGGGAAAATAATCCTGGCTGTTTTTCCACCCTCCCGGTCACTTACCTGTATGGAAGTTACATTTAAACCCTGGTCATAGAGCTGACCAATCATTTTATTACGGAGCTCCTCATCCGGCTCATCGTAGAGATTTACAAACTCGTATTGCAGTTTTTCGCCGGCCCATGCCCGACACTCATCCATCAGGTCCCTGATCTCATTCCTGAAATTGACAAATTCGGAGGGCATCTCTCCCTCAAGATAAATCCTGACAAAAACCACATCTTCCAGATCGCCCAATGCTTGCCTTGAAGCGTGTGAAAGTGTATACCGTTTTTCTGAAGTGAGATCGACCCTGAAAAACCGCATCCCCGAAATCACCGAAACCATAAGTACAACCATGAGCACTACAGCCAGCCCAACCAGCTTACGACCCTGCCAGTTCCGGCTCTGTAAAACGACCCTGGCTGCCTGAAGGAAAAGGGTAATCACCACGAGAAAATAAACCATATCCCGGGAATCGAGCACTCCCCTGCTCATGGAGCTATAATGATAGGCGATGCCCGCCCGGGAAACCAGCAGCGCCATTTTCCCCGATCCAAGGCTACCTCCCAGGAATCCAAAACCCTGGTGCAAAATAAAGGAAAGTAAAACCGCTGTTATAAAAGCCACAATCTGGTTGCCAGTCAGAGCCGAGGAAAAGATCCCAATGGCTGCATAGATTCCCCCAAGAAACAACAGGCCCATATAGGAACCCCAGGTCCCTCCCATATCCATATTACCCACCGGACTGCCCATCTGCGAGACCGACCAGAACCATGTAAGGGTGGGAAGAAGAGAAAGCAGGACCAGGGTCCAGGATGCAAGAAATTTGGCAAAAATAATCTGAAATTCACTCACCGGCCTGGTCCATAGCAAATCCATCGTACCCGAACGCTTCTCCTCGGAAATCATCCTCATTGTTATCGCAGGAACCAGGAAGAGGAAAATCCAGGGTGCAAGCGCAAATAAAGAATCCAGGGTAGCATATCCGTTAACAATCAGGTTCATGGGATTCCTGAACAGCCAGATAAATGAACTGTTGGCCAGGAGGAATACCAGAATAACCACATAGCCGGTAAGGCTGCTAAAAAATCCCTGAATCTCTTTTTTAAATAGTGTCCACATACGATAATTATTCGAAACGGACCATAGTAAGGCTGGATGCCGGCAGGTCCCTGTAATCCATTAAACGGATATCATTGAAATAGAATTGCAGGATATCTACATAAGAGAAACCATCATTTGCCATTTTCATAGCTCCCTCCTGGCTCATCCCGATGCCATGTCCGTAGCCCTTTCCCCAGACCAGGATAGAGTCACCCTCAGGAAACATATCAAAAAAGGCTGAACGAAAGCCCCAGTCCTCCCTGATCTTGGTCATCCTGATTGAATCCTTGTCCAGGATGAAGTACTTCTTCCTTCTCATCTGCTCAATGTAAATAATCTCTTCAGGCAGTTTTTCAACTGATTCCATCCCGTTTTTAAGCAGGTAGTTCTTCCATTCCTGAAATGAAATAGTATCCTGCCATTTAGATTGAGGCTGGTGCAATGAGTATGGATCCACCACCGAAAGAAGATAATCGGCATCTGAGACCCAAACATCCGAAGCCCGCTGAGTTTGTCCGCCGCTATTGGCATGATAAGCAGCAGTTATAAGTTTATAATTATAATCGGCCACCACCGTACCGGTGGTCTCCAAAACTGCCTCAAGAATATCAGGATTCCGGGAGCTCCTTCCTTTGTAGGCCTGACAGTGGGTTCCATCACAGAGCGAAAAGCCTTCAGTGGCATGACGCTGACTATGCTTCAGGGCATAGGTCCGGCAAAGGACCGCCTGGGCCTTATAGAACTCTATGTGGGCATTGGACCCTGCCTCTGCCTGCACAACACCTGCAAGATACTTATCCATGTCCACATGGTTCACCAGGGTGAGAAAACGTTCCCCTGCAACTACCTGCAGGTTATCGTCATAAGCCCTTGATTCAAGCTCCGGGGCGATCGGTCTCAGACGAAATACGGCATCCTGACCTACCGCTCTCAGCTCAATGGCATCCGCCTGCCCGTAATCACTGTTCGAATCCAGGACCCTGATCTTTCCTTCTTCAAGGGTTAGATAAAGTATCTCATTGGTTTCAATTTTACATCGCTCAATCCCATCTGTGAGCAGGGTATAAGACCCCGCCGAGCAATAAACTACAGCCTTTGTAACAAGCTGGTCCTGGTACAATCCCACCTTTACGGGTTGCGCAAGCAGACCCACCTGGATGAGCATTACAAACAGGGTAAACAAGCTCCGAATCATTCCTTCTTCTCTTTAATCAATTCCACCATACGCTTTGCTATTCTTTCTGAAACTCCCACTTCGCCAATGAGCGATCCGATTTCCTTATAACCATTCAGGATCTGCTCCCGATAAACAGCATCATTCAGTATACGGGAAAGTTCTGATTCTGTTTGCTCATATAGCCTTTTTTGTATTACCTCTAGCACCAGGCTCCTGTTTATAATCAGATTCACAAGGCTGATATGCTTGATTTTTACTAACTGCTTCCCAATTGAATATGCAAGCGACGAGGTTCGGTACAGTACCACCTGTGGCACCCTGAACAGGGCCGCTTCAAGGGTGGCTGTCCCCGAAGTTACGAGTCCGGCCGTGGCCGCAGCCAGCAAGGCATAGGTCTGACCGTACACAATCCTTAAGTGATTTTCCGCCAGGTAAGGTTTATAAAAATCCGGATCGATAGAAGGTGCCCCTGCCACCACAAACTGGTATCCGGGATGCGCAGCTGCCACCTTTGCCATGGCAGGAAGCATGCCCTGAATCTCCTTAATCCTGGAACCTGCCAGCAGTGCCACTACCGGCCGTTCATCCATTCCCTGTGCCAGTTTCCATGCCTCTTCTCCTTCGAAATCATTCAGGAAAGATCCTACACCATCCACCAGGGGATTTCCCGAGTATTCCACATCCATTCCGAACTTTTTAAACCAGTCTACCTCAAAGGGAAGAATTACAAAAAGCTTTTCGGTGAATCTTTTAAGATCGTGAACGCGTCTCTGTTTCCAGGCCCACACCTTCGGAGCAATAAAATAGAATACCCGCATCCCGTTCCGGCTTGCAAATTTCGCAATCCTCATATTAAACCCGGGATAATCAACCGGAATGACAACATCGGGTTTCCACTGCACAAGCTCATCTTTGATGATTCTCAGATTCCTGAATATTTTTCTAAGGTGAAAGAGCACATCCAGCATCATATAGGACGTTTCTTTATAGTGCATCACCCTATTGGGAGCCACTGCCTCCATTAACTCGCCCCCCATGAAACGGAATTCAGCATCCGAATCGAAACGTTTCAATTCCTTCATGAGGTTTGAGGCGTGCAGGTCCCCAGATGCTTCTCCGGCTATCAGGAAATACTTCATGCTACTTACGCGAATTTAAGTGCCAGCATGACCATGGCCACCACCAGAGTGCCAAAGATAACGCCTCTGGCTGAAAATGTCCTGTTGGTCCATATAAACAGGAAAAAAAGCAGCAAATTGGGCAAGGCCGACAGGGAAATAACCTTGCTCAGCATACTCATCCTTTGAAAAGAGGATAAGAATTCACCCAATCCCCCATCGAAACGAATAAGCCATATTACCACCAGGGTAACAATTGGAAGAACAAGCCCGCTAATCAGGCCCAGGGCCATTGAATCAAATTTTTTATTTACTACCATCTTCTATAATTGAAGTTTCCCAGTGCCCTATTTTTTTAAGCAGGGCATGGGCGGTTAAATCAGTATTCACCGGTACCACTGAAGCATAGTGATGAGCCAGGGCCCATTCGTCGGTTCCCTCTCCCCCGTCATCGGGTTCCCGGTTATGGAAAAATCCTGTAAGCCAGTAATAATCCTTCCCGGTGGGATCCTTTCGCTTCTCAAATTCCTCCTTCCAGAAACCGTTGGCCTGACTACAAATTTTAACTCCCTTCAGCGCTTCTGCAGGGACTTCCGGAACATTCACATTCAGGCAAATGCCCTCGGGCAGCCCCTCGTCGAGCACCTTGCTGATAATCTCCCTTGCCACCTGTTGTGAGGCAACAAAATCTGCATCAGGCTTATAACTCAAAAGAGAAAATCCAATGGAAGGAATGTGGTTAATTGCAGCCTCCATTGCAGCACCCATAGTACCCGAGTAGAGAATGCTGGAAGATGAATTTGAGCCGTGGTTAATCCCCGACAGCACCAGGTCGGGCCGACGGTCCATCAGGCTGTGAAAAGCCAGCTTCACACAATCGACCGGTGTTCCGTTGGTTAGATATTTCTTAAATCCCTGTTCCTCCTCCACAAGTGTGACACGCAGGGGAACCTTTATAGTAATCGCATGGGACATCCCCGACATGGGAGTCTCTGTTGAAATAGCCACTACAGTCCCGAATTCCCGTGCAACCTGGATAAGCGAGTTCATCCCCTTTGCCGCAATTCCGTCATCGTTAGTAACCAATATTAATGGTTTTTTATTCATTCGGAAAAATTTATATCTCTACAAAATAAGGCTACAAAAATATCGAAAATTAATAACAATTATTCTTTGAACATTTCTCTTCATTTTATTGTCCTGATAGATTAAAAGCTGAATATTCAATTCACCTAAGGATGAAATGAATATAAAATACTCTGATTGCTGCCATCATGCATAAAAAAACTCCCCAAACCCGGATACTCCCCACAGGAAGTATCGATGAATCGAAACTGATCTATGTTATAATTGCAGCAAGGGAAATGGGAAAGTGGGTTTTTGTGCGTCATCGCGACCGACATACATGGGAAATGCCCGCAGGTCATATCGAAGTGGGTGAAAATGCTGAAGAAGCTGCCGGCAGGGAATTAAGGGAGGAAACCGGAACCAGGAACGCCACCCTTGAACACCTCTGTGATTACCAGGTCACCGTAAAAGGGAAAACCGAATCGGGACGACTTTACGGGGCTGAGGTTCTTGAAAGAGGGACCTTACTGGAGCACGAAATCGGTGAAGTCCGGCTGGCTTCCAGCCTCCCTTCTTCTCTCACCTACCCGGAGGTACAAAGCATACTCTTTGAACATGCAAAAGAGCTGTTGCGATCATGAGCTAAAAGCACTACTTTTGCACCTTAAACAGCAAAAGCATTTTCATGAAAATTTCCCATAACTGGCTGAAAGAGTATCTTCCGCTTGACCTTCCTGTTGAAGAACTGAGTGACATCCTCACAAACATTGGCCTCGAGGTTGAAGGAATGGAGACATTTCAGTCGGTCAGAGGCGGATTGGAAGGGATACTTATAGGTGAGGTGCTCACCTGCACCAAACACCCAAACGCAGATAAGCTCTCTGTATGCACTGTTGATGTAGGCGAGGAGGAGCCGGTTCAGATCGTTTGCGGAGCACCCAATGTGGCTGCCGGACAGAAGGTGCCCGTGGCCACCGTCGGAGCTACACTCTATTCGGGTGATGAAAGTTTTGTGATCAAGAAAACAAAAATACGGGGAGAAACCTCACTGGGAATGATCTGTGCTGAGGACGAACTGGGACTGGGTTCTTCACACGACGGAATTATGGTCCTTGATCCGGACTCAGAAACAGGCAGTCCGGCTGCAGATTATTTCAAAATCGAAAATGACACCATCTTTGAAATCGGCCTTACTCCCAACCGGATTGATGCCGCCTCACATCTTGGAGTAGCCCGTGACCTTGCAGCCTGGTTCAGCCAGACAAAAACGATGAATGTCAGGCTGCCATCCATAGAGGATTTCAGCAAGGACAATATCAAACTGCCCATGGATATAAGCGTCGAAGAAAAGGCAGGATGCAAACGTTATTCAGGGCTTACGATGAGTGGGATAAGCGTTGGAGAAAGCCCCGAATGGCTTAAGACCCGTTTACGTTCTATTGGTCAGACCCCTATCAATAACGTAGTAGACATCACCAATTTCGTCCTGCACGAATCCGGACAACCCCTTCATGCTTTTGATGCTGCAAAAATAGCAGGAAACCAGGTAATCGTAAAAACCTTGCCTGCCGGAACAAAATTTACTACCCTGGACAATCAGGAGCGCACCCTGCTGGACACAGATCTTATGATCTGCAGCAGGGATGAAGGAATGTGCATAGCCGGGGTATTCGGGGGCATTCAATCAGGCGTAAACGCTGATACAGAAGACATCTTTCTTGAATCGGCTTGTTTTGACCCGGTCTATATCCGTAAGAGCGCCAAACATCACGTACTTAATACAGACGCATCATTCAGGTTTGAAAGGGGCACCGACCCAAACAATACGATCTGGGCCTTAAAGCGTGCTGCCCAGCTGATCAGGGAAATCGCAGGGGGAAGCATTTCTTCCAAAGTAATTGATATTTATCCCGAGCCGGCAGAGGACTTCCAGGTGGAAATTCTCTTCTCCAATGTAGACAGACTCATTGGTAATCCGATACCACCTGAAACTGTTAAATCCATTGTGCAATCACTGGACATGGTGGTGGAATTTGAAAATGAAAAAGGATTTCTGCTCCGCATCCCTCCCTACAGGGTAGATGTCCAGAGAGAGGCCGATGTGATTGAAGAAATATTAAGGATTTACGGCTTTAACCGTGTGGAGATCGGTTCCGGAGTCCGCTCCACACTCTCCTGGTCGGAGAAACCCGATAAGGAGAAGATCGTGAACATGGTCTCAGACTTGCTTACCGATAATGGATTTTACGAAATGAAATCCAATTCACTCACCAAAGCTTCCTATCACGATACAAAGGAGGAAGAGGATCCCACAGCAGTTCGGCTCTTCAATCCACTAAGCCAGGATTTATCACACATGAGGAAGAATTTGCTGAATGGTGGATTGGAAGCAGTGGCCTACAATATCAACCGGAAAAATGCCGATTTAAAACTCTATGAATTCGGGCACTGCTATTTCCTGAACCCGGAGAGCAATAGCACCTTAACTGAAGAGCGCTTTCGTGAAGAATTACGAATGGGCATCTTCATGTCGGGGAATTCAACTCCGGGCAACTGGATGCAAACTGCAGGAAAAGCCTCATTCCCTGCTCTGCTCAGATATGTTGAGAGTGTCCTGCTGAAAACAGGTATCGATCCCTTGTCTCTTGAAACCAGGGGAGGAAATAGTGAGCACTATATAGAGAGCCAGGCATATATGTTCGAGGAGAAAACCCTGGTAGAGTTTGGGAAACTCACCTCCTCCAAACTGAAGCTCTTCGATATAAAGCAGGATGTATATGCCGCAGAATTTGACTGGGATCTACTCCTTGAGGCTGTCACCAAACACCGCATCCTTTTCAAACCCCTGCCCAGGTTCCAGGTGGTAAACAGGGATTTCTCTCTACTACTGGACAAGTCTGTAAGCTTTGAATCGCTTCGAAAACTTGCCCTAAAGACCGAAAGAAATCTCCTGAAACAGGTAGCCTTGTTTGATGTTTACGAGGGTGATAAAATTGAAGTTGGTAAAAAATCCTACGCCCTCTCCTTTACCCTGCTGGATGAGCATAAAACACTGACCGATAAGCAAATTGATAAGGTAATGAAGAATCTTGCCAGGGCCTTCGAGAAAGAGTTTGGGGCCCAGGTCAGGGGCATGAATTAAAAATTAGAATTGCTGTTTAAAAAAGGTAGCCTACAGATATAGTATATCTGAAATTATTAAAACGGAAATCCACCACAGCATCGGCGTTCGGTTCTATGGAGATGGGATCCATGCCCCACCATTCGAGCCGTTTGTTGATTTCTTCTTCGATCAGGGGGATCACTTCATTCGCAAAATCAGAATCCAACCCCACCTTCAAACGCTGAAAGGAGGTCCGGGGCCCCATGAACATAAGGTCTACGATCCACCTTTTCTTAAATACAAACTGGTATCCCAATTCCAGGCCGATGCCATATTCCTGCAAACTGCCAGCACCCCCAACGTCAATATATTCGGTCCCGGTCCAGTAGTTAAAATCCACTTCTCCATATAGTTTGGCCACATTTAAATAGGCACCTGCATAAAGACCGGTCTGGCCCGAACATTCACAATTTTTAAAATGGTATCTCACATCGGGTGTAAATGAAAAGCCCCTCAGGCCGGCAGTCTTACTGGTAAATACAAAATTTCCCAGGCCTAAAAACCTAGGAATTTTCCCTCCGAATTTGTACCCGGCCGACATTTGCATGGACCATCTTTCATCAATCTGCCGCTCATAACCCATTGTCAGCTTCTTAAAAGCGCTTGCTGCAATGTTAACCTTCAGGGAGTTTTTATGGATACTGTCGGCCCGATCCTGTGAATAGCTAAACCCAACAGCAAAAACGATGATCGTAAAAATTGCCAGGTTCTTTTTACTCATGATTGTAATCTGGTTTGAAAATATTACTTTAGAGTTAAACAAGCAGCCCTTTAGAACGTTAAGCTAAGGAAATCTTTTAATTTTTTTACAATGAAACAGGTACTAATCTTTTGTCTGGCCCTGGTATTGGCTATTCCAGGCTTCTCACAGGAGCCGGAGCTCAGTAAAAAAGAGCAAAAAGCACTTCAGAAGCAGCTCAAAAAAGAACAGCTGGCTGATGAGGCAAAGCAGAAAATGCTGCTCACCCGATTAATGGTGGAACACCAGCAATTTGTCCTGGAAGCAGACCAGCTCAGAGACAAAAGAGGCAACACGGTTAACGTTTCTTCAATGATCAATTTTATCGCGTGTGACTCTGTAAACGGGGTAATTCAGATCGGCAGCAACAGCTATGTAGGAATGAACGGAGTGGGCGGCATCACCATAGAAGGACCCATTTCCAACTACAAATACGAACTCAACGAGAAGAACGGCACCTACAGCGTTAGTTATAATGTGCGTTCCTCCACTGGCAACTACGATGTTCGCATGACCGTTTTTGGAGAAGGGAGAGCCGATGCCTCAGTTAGTTCCAGCTGGCCCGGACGGTTAAGTTATTCGGGTTACCTGGTGCGTCCAGCAACATCAAAGGTGTATAAGGGCATGTCCTACTAGGGATGCCCCCGAAAGGCCTGTCTATTCCTCCAGAGAATAGAGGAAACGCTTGATGCTTCTCTTCGGAGTTTTCTCAAATTCTTTATCATGGATGCGTATCTTCAGCAGGCTTGAATAGGCTGCCAGGTGCGCATTGATCTCCTTACGGTTCTCCTCCATGATGGCTTCAAGCTGATCAGAAACTCCATCGGCCTTCACCTGCTCCATATCCGGGTAGACAAGCGCTTCCAGCCTGTGGTCCTGGTTCATCAAAACCACTGACTCACTGATGAAGGGCATGTTGTTTAATTGAGACTCTATCTCTTCGGGATAAATATTCTGCCCGGAGGAACCCAGCAACATGCTTTTGCTTCTTCCCTTAATATATATGAATCCATCCTCATCCGTGACTCCAAGGTCACCTGTATGCAGCCATCCATCGGTATCAATTGCCTCTTTGGTAGCTTCCTCATTCTTATAGTAGCCTTCCATCAGGACCTCTCCTTTTACGAGAATTTCACCCGGAACCTCATAGGGCTTATCCGAATCAATTTTCAACTCCATCACATCCAGTATCTTCCCACTTGACCTTCTCCTGGTGGTAGCATGACTCGCATACGAAATCAACGGGCCACATTCTGTCATTCCATAACCAATTGTAAAGGGAAATTTAATTTTCGTAAAGAACTCTTCTGCTTCAGCCCCCAGTGCAGCTCCTCCCAGGACAGCTTCCCTGTATCTCCCTCCAAATGATTCATAGAGCTTTTTCCTAATGGCACCATATATCAGGCCCTTGATACCGGGAATTTTTGTGAGAACTTTTATGGATCCTTTCTGCAGGGTCGGTAAGACTTTCTTCTTAAAAAGTTTTTCAAAGAAGATCGGAACAAAAAGTATAAGGTGGGGTTTAATTTCCGAGAAGGCTTTCAGGATCACCGGAACAGCGGGAATCTTTCCCAGGATGGTCACATGAACACCCACGGCCATTGGAAAGAGAAAATCAAAGGCAAACCCATAGCAGTGAGCCAGGGGAATTATAGAAAGCATCTTCTCACCCGCATTTAATTCGATGGAGCGGATTGCATAATCCACATTTCCTGCCAGACTGTTGGCAGTAAGAACCACACCCTTACTAAACCCGGTTGTACCTGAAGTATAATTGATCTGAGCCACCTCACTGTTATCTACCTCTGCATATTTGATATGCTCCCTGGTAAACTCACCCTTGCATCTCTCCTTGAGCAGCTCATCGAGTTGATCATGGCTTTTCTTAAATGCTTCAGAGGGTTTGGATGAAAGAATTTCAAACTCATCAATTGAAAGAATGGCCTTCACATTCTTAAGTTCCGGCTCTGATAGGGTATCCATAATCTGCTTATCCACAATGAGCACGACCGAATCGGAGTGATTGATGATGGTATGCGCATCTTTGGGCTTGAAGTCGGCCAGAATAGGAACAATCACAGCCCCATAGGTAAGCACGCTCATGCTGGTGACACACCACTGGGCAGAATTCTTACCAAAAACCGCAATCTTATCGCCCTTCTTAACCCCCAGTCCCTCATATAGCAGGTGCAGTTTAGCGATCTGTTTGGCAGCCTCGCCATAACTAAATGTGATTCCATCATAATTGGAAAGAGCAGGAAGATCCCAATTCTCGGAAAAACTCCTCTCATAAAACTTTATCAAATTCTGCTGTATCATGAACTCTAAGGTTAATTTTTTGCAATATAGACATTCATTTCCAATGAAAAAAAACGCTTCCATCATTCAACATATCATGTATCTTTGCACAATTAATTAAGGGGTAAATTCTAAACACATCCATATGATCTACTTTTTCCAGGTCCCTGACAACAAAAATATTGCACTGGAGGCATCCTCCGAACTTGAGACAGTTACCATTGAAAAGCTGGAGTGGCTCTTTGGAGAGGCTACTTTGCTGACAGCTGGAACAGTGGAAGGATATCATGTGGGGCCACGCAGGGAAATGATTACACCCTGGAGCACCAATGCGGTTGAAATAGCGCAGAATATGGGGATTGCGGGCATTAGAAGAATTGAAGAGTTTTTCGGCGTAAAAGGAAAGGAAGCCTCCTTTGACCCCATGCTGCAGGCCCTCTACAAAGATCTTGATCAGAATCTCTTCACCATCGATAAAGAACCCGAACCAGTAATTGAAATTTCTGATATTGCTGCCTATAACCAGAAAGAAGGGCTTGCCCTGAACCCCGATGAGATTGAATACCTGGAGGGAGTCAGCAAGCGAATTGGCAGACCCCTTACAGACAGTGAAGTATTTGGATTCTCGCAGGTAAATTCGGAACACTGTCGGCATAAAATATTCAATGGCACCTTCATAATTGACGGGGAAGAGAAGGAGTCATCCCTCTTCCAGCTTATCAAACGTACAACAGCCACCAACCCGAACCATGTGATTTCTGCCTACAAGGACAATTGCTCCTTTGTAAAAGGCCCCAGGGTAGAACAATTTGCTCCGACAGCGCAGGACACATCCGATTTTTTCCGGGTAAGTGATATTGATACCGTACTATCTCTTAAAGCAGAAACCCATAACTTCCCCACCACAGTGGAACCCTTCAATGGGGCAGCCACCGGGACAGGCGGGGAAATCCGGGACCGTATTGCGGGCGGCAAGGGAGCCATACCCATGGCTGGAACGGCGGTCTACATGACCTCCTACCCGAGGTTGGGTAAAGGTCGAAACTGGGAAGAAGCTTTACCCGAAAGACCCTGGCTTTACCAAACCCCGGAAGAGATTCTGATCAAAGCATCAAACGGCGCCAGTGATTTTGGAAATAAATTCGGACAGCCCCTGATCTGTGGTAGCCTGCTCACCTTTGAACATGGCGAAAATGGGAAACAGTTTGGCTTTGACAAAGTGATTATGATGGCCGGTGGAATCGGTTATGGTAAACTTGCCGATGCCGAAAAGTCCATCCCTCAAAAGGGTGATGTGGTGGTACTCATGGGTGGAGATAACTATCGAATCGGCATGGGTGGAGGAGCAGTCTCTTCAGTGGATACCGGAGAATTTGAAAATGCTATTGAGCTGAATGCCGTTCAGCGTGCCAACCCTGAAATGCAGAAGCGGGTTTACAATGCGATCCGGGCCATGTCCGAAGCTGGACTCAACCCGGTTGTAAGTATCCACGACCATGGGGCAGGTGGTCACCTGAACTGCCTTTCAGAGCTGGTAGAAGCCACCGGAGGAATCATCCACCTGGACAAACTGCCCGTGGGTGACCCCACCCTCTCGGCAAAGGAGATCATTGGAAATGAATCCCAGGAACGCATGGGACTGGTAATGAAGGCTGAAGATGTGGACGAACTGGTGCGGATCGCCAGGCGGGAACGGGCACCCATATACATTGTTGGCGAGATTACCATGGACCACAGGTTCACATTTGAAAGTGAAAAAACGGGTGAGAAACCCATGGACCTGGAGCTGACCGACATGTTCGGGAAACCACCCCGGACCATTATGCAGGACCAAAGTCTGCATACCACCTATCATGAAATTGAAGCAGACCCTTCCCAATTGGCCCAGTACCTGGAGGGTGTAATGCAACTGGAGGCTGTGGCCTGCAAAGACTGGCTCACCAACAAGGTGGACCGCTCGGTAACTGGAAAAATTGCGAAACAGCAGTGTGCCGGCCCCCTGCAACTCCCGCTGAACAACCTGGGCGCTGTTGCCCTTGATTTCCAGGGTGTGAAGGGCTATGCCACCTCCATCGGGCACGCCCCGGTTGCCGCGATGGTAGATGCAGCAGCAGGATCTGTGCTGGCCATTGCCGAAGCACTCACCAACCTGGTCTGGGCCCCCATGCCCGACCAGATCAAGAGCATTTCCCTGTCTGCTAACTGGATGTGGCCCTGCAAAAACGAGGGCGAGGATGCCCGGTTATTTGAAGCGGCCAGCGCGGCCAGTGATTTCGCTATCGAATTGGGAATCAATATCCCCACCGGGAAAGACTCCCTCTCCATGACCCAGAAATACAAGGACCAGGTGGTCTATGCTCCCGGCACCGTGATTATCTCAGCGGCTGCCGAAGTTACAGATATACGTAAGATTATTGAGCCTGTTCTTGTAAATGATGCTGAATCCCGGGTTATCTATGTGGATTTCTCAAGGGATGGGTTCAAACTGGGAGGAAGCTCATTTGCACAATATATGAACAGGCTGGGCACCGAAGCTCCCACTGTAAAAGACCCTGCCTATTTTGTAAAAACATTTAACCTGCTTCAATCCCTCATTGAAGGAGAAAAGATACTTTCCGGCCATGATGTTTCAGCCGGAGGTTTAATAACCACCCTGATGGAGATGTGCTATTCCAATACCGGGGGTGGAATGGAAGTTGATATCTCAGGCATCCCGGGCGAAAGCACTTCCATCCTCTTCAGTGAAAAACCAGGCGTAGTAATTCAGGTTGCAAATGTCCGTGAGGTAACTGCCATCCTTGAGAAGGAAGGGATACTTCATCATCTCATCGGAAGGCCCATTGAAGAGCGGGAAATCCAGCTCCAAACCCTGGAAGGCAGCCAGAAGCTTGACATTGACCATTACCGGCAGCACTGGTTCCGCACCTCTTACTTACTGGACCGGAAACAATCGGGCGAAATGCTGGCGGCGGAACGAAAAGACAACTATCAAAAACATGCCATCGATTTCAATCTCAAAGCATTTAAAGGAAGCTTTGTAAGTTTGGGAATTGATCCCCATAGACGCTCCGATAGCGGAGTGAAAGCTGCCATTATCCGTGAGAAGGGAGTCAATGGTGACAGGGAAATGGCCCATGCACTCTACCTGGCCGGTTTCGATGTAAAAGATGTACATATGACCGACCTGATTACAGGTCGCGAGACCCTGGAAGAGATAAAGATGATTGTCTTCGTGGGCGGGTTCTCCAACTCCGATGTGCTGGGCTCGGCCAAAGGCTGGGCAGGAGCTTTCCGCTATAACGAAAAAGCCCGGATGGCACTGGAGAATTTCTACAAACGGGAAGATACGCTTAGCCTGGGAATCTGTAACGGCTGTCAGCTGATGATTGAACTGGACCTGGTGGTTCCCGAACACGATGAATCCCCAGGCATGGCACACAATGCCTCCGGCAAATTCGAATCGGCCTTCCTTGGAGTCAGGGTTCAGAAAAACAACTCTGTCATGCTGGGATCCCTGGCAGACATGAATCTTGGTGTATGGGTAGCTCATGGAGAGGGGAAATTTGTGCTGCCCAAACCGGAAGCACAATACCACATTGCAGCAAAATATAGCCACCCGACCTACCCTGCCAATCCAAATGGATCCGATTTTGACACTGCAGCCATCTGTTCATCCGATGGTCGCCACCTGGCCATGATGCCTCACCTGGAGCGCGCCTACCAGCCCTGGCAATGCGGAACCTACCCGGCAGAACGCAGGCACGATGAAGCCACTCCCTGGCTTGAAGCCTTTGTGAATGCCCGCACCTGGATCGAATCCAACCAGGTTTAATATATATGATAGGCGTTTTTGAGGGAACTGGCAATTTTTTCCGCCGTGGCGGAAAATAACCACGTCACGAGAAGATTCCCTTAGATCTGATGTTACCTGCTTAAAATAAGAATGGAAGGATGGCCTTGCGCCTGACCGGATAGTCAGGGAAGGTTTCCTGGTACCACTTATGATGATCCAGGGCACGGGGAACCAGGTTGAAGAAGGTCCACAGTGCAAAAACCAGGGCAGCCGGACTCCAGGTCATGATTGCAAAACCCGCCCACTCCATGATTTCTCCCATAAAATTAGGGCAGCTTACATACTTGAACAGTCCTCCTTTTGGAATAAAATACCCCTTCTGTCCCCCTCTTCTCAGGTTTAAAAGGATTTGGTCCGACCACCAGTTAATAAAAACCCCGACACCCCATAGAATGAATCCAAGAATGAAGCGGATATCATAGAGCCACTCCCAGTTATAATCACGTGCAAATGCTGAAAAATAATAGCCATTTATAAAGCCGTTCACCAGGTTGAAAATGACCGCCATCAGAGCAATCACAAGGGGCATTTTCTTTCCCGTAGTCTTTGTTCTCAATGGCCAGAGAATGGATCGATTACCATAATGAAATACATACAGGGCAAAAAAGATCCAGGTAAGTGGCTGAACTCCTTCAGGTCCCAGCAGAAAGGCCAGGATGAAAACAACAAGTGAAGGCAGTTCCATGACAATCCAGCCCACCCGGTTTGGAATGGAGGGGCCCCAGTCCTTGCGACTGTGACGTCCGTATGGAGCCGTCACAAAAAGCAGGAGAATAAAGACCAGCAGTCCCAAAATGGTCCAAAGCCAGAGAAATAGAAAGAATGATTCGCGCTCCATGGGAGTATCTATGGAAAGCGAAGATAAAGCTTTATCTGAAAAACAAACTACTTCACATCAGTCCGGTCCTCCGTAAAGAGGTACCTGATTCTAAGCTTATCCGCTTCAAAGCTAACAATCCGCATCTGGTAGGTAAGGGTGCCGCCCCAGTATGCAACAGTAATATCGAGCAGACTATCGGAAAGGGGCTCCCAGGTTCCTTCAAAATTATCATAACTAATGGGAGGCGTGCCACACCAACCTGCATTTTTTCGTTCAATGAAAGTCCCATCCTCATGAATGCTAAACCCATACCTGTCCGGATCAAAATCCTCACTGCGATTCAGCGTGGTGACACCATCGGTTGGCAGAGTGAGATCAATCTCTTCCACCCATGTACCAACAATGCCAGCATTTTCACCAAGGGCACCTGTTTCCATAATATCTTTCTCGCAGGAAAACATAATTATCGGAATGAGGAGATACAGAAGCTTTTTCATAAATTGAGTATCTTAATCTTTCAATCAGGATGATAAAAACTCCAAACTGGTTGCTTTACTATCTAAAATATGAGATTTAGACACATTTTACTGGCGGCACTGATCATGTATTCCCTGGATTGCAATTCATTCCCTGCCGATTTCTCTGTGAGCGCTGAGCGAATCGCAGTGGGACCCGGGCCTGAAGATATGGTCCTGGACACCCTGTTCTCGCCCCGCTTACTGATTTCCTGCGCAGCCAGGCGGGAAGCATACAAGCCCTATGGGGAAATCGAGGCCTTGGATCTCCTTTCCATGGAACGCTCGGTACTGGTCCGTTCCAATGAACCCGACTCCCTGGTATTCCGACCCCATGGAATATTCCTGGATGGTGATCTGCTCTATGTGATCAGCCACGAGAGAGAACCCGACATCCATCCGATTCTGATCTACCAGGTACATGAGAGACACCTGGAATTCAAAGAAAAGATCCTGACCGGTAAACAACACTCACCTAACGCCCTGGTGACCGGACCACGGGGGGAGATCTACCTGGTTAATGATTCGGGTAAGCGGGGAAGTATAATCGAAAAAGCCTTGAAACTAAAACGGGCAAGTGTGGTCATGCTCAGAAAAAATGCTGAAGGCCAGTGGGAATCTCATTTCATGGCCACAGACCTGGGATACCCGGCAGGCATGAACCGTATCGGAAACGAAATATTCGCCGGTGATGCTACCCTGAACCTGATCCACCACTACCGGATCTCCGAAAAGGGTCTGACACCCCTTCCAAATATTGAGGGATTAAAGGGAAATGATAACCTAAGGATTCACCAGGGAAAGATTCTCACCTGCGCACATGTGAAACCGCTTCGGTTTGTCAGGCATGCCAAAAATCAGGCTAAGCATTCACCGGTAAAGGTATTTCTGGTTGATCCTCAAAGTGGAAAAACAGAAACCTTATTCGCCAATGAGGGCTCACAGATCAGCGGAGCTTCCACCGCCATTATCTTTGATGACTACCTTTATATCAGCCAGGTCTTTGAGCCCTATATTCTGAAAGTAAAAACAGATCAGCTATAATTTATTAAGGGCTGCAGGAATGTGCTTGGTAATGGTAACACGCTTCTCACCCTTGATAAAGGCCATAAACTCATCCTTGTTTTTAATCGATTTCAGCCTTTTAATAGCCTCCTGTACTTTGTAATTTGAACTATGATCTGCACGGGCTTTAGGCAGGGCAGATTTTGGAGCCGGGGCTTTGGCTTTTGCAGGAACCTTAGCGGTAGCTTTTGCAGAAGACTTAGCGGCAGTCTTGGTTTTAACAGGAGTCTTCCCAGGGACTTTTGCTTTAACAGGGGTCTTTTTAACAGGGACCGGGGCTTTGGCCGAAACGGTTGCTATGATTGAAGATGGAGCAGGAGCCGGTTTTTTCACTACCTCCTTCAGCGGCTTTTTAAGCGGAGAAACCGTTTCCTTCCTGGCTTCTTTCTTCTTTTTAGCTTCCTTCTTTTTGGCTTTCTTCTCCTTTTCCTTCTTTTTAGCTTCCTTCTTTTTGGCCTTCTTCTCCTTTTCCTTCATTTTAGCTTCCTTCTTCCTGGCTTCTTTCTTTTTAGCTTTCTCCTCCTTATCCTTCTTTTTAGCTTCTTTCTTCCTGGCTTTCTTCTCTTTATCCTTCTTCAGCTTTGCCAGGATACCTTTCTTCTTTTCATCTTTTTTGGCCGATTCCTTTTTCGATTTTTTCTTAGTCATGATCACCTGATTTTGATTGAAATGATTGATTAAATATAAGTTAGAAATTTTCTTATACCAAATCTGGATCTTTCACCGACAAGTGGGGTGCATTGACCGAAAAAAGTTGTCAGGCCATATTCTATAAAGCATTTTTACCCCATCATCAAAACTGCAAAAAAATGAAACACGCAAAAGTTATAATCCTGACCCTGGCCTTAACCGCCATGAGTGGTTGTTTGGTCAGTTCACTACATCCTTTCTTTAAGAAAGAGGATAAAATATTCGACACCACAATGGTGGGCTACTGGATGGACGGGGATTCATGCATATGGACCATCCTTCCCAATTTGAAAAGCACTGAATTCATGGGACCTGAGAAACACGACAGCTCCTACGTGATCACTTACTATGAAGAGGACGACCAGTATTCAGTGCTTACCGGGACCCTGTTTCAGCTGAACAGTGTAAAATATGTGGACTTCATGCCCGATCCCAAGGAGGATCACTGTACCGGAGATATGACCACCTACCATCATGTGCCTGTACATACCCTGGCCCGGGTGCAATATAATAAAGACTCGATCCTGCTATACTGGTATGGGGATGACTGGCTCAATGAGCTCTTTGAACAAAACCGAATCCGCATCAAACATGAAACTGTAAATTCATCAGATTACGACCGCCATGTGCTGACGGCCGACACCGATGAACTTCAGAAATTCATTAAAAAATATGCCAACGATCCCAAAACCGTGGAAGAGATTGAAGCAATCTTTACAAAAGGGAGCACAGATGGACAGGACGATATGGGAATTTTCCTCAAATTAAAACCCTATCACGGTCCACTCCCCGCAAAGGCGGGACAAGTATCAGAACCCGGATAAGTTACCCATGCACGAAAAAAATTGCGCTGTAAGCTGAATTCCCTAAATTGGTATCTGTGATGGCAGGCAAGCTGCGAGATAATGAGAATAGCGTCAGTTTTACCGACCTGATGATCTTCAGAAGGCGCTGGTGGCAGCACCTCGCCTTCTGGCTATTGGTTTTTTTGGTCCTGGTTAATATTTTCAGTACATCCGGATCATTTGAGAAAATAGATCTGATCTATACAGCCATTTTCTTATTGCCTCTTATCGGGATAAGCTACCTCAATCTCTACTATTTCATCCCAAAATTACTGAGAAAGGAGAAATACCTCTTATACGGATTATCCTTCCCAACGCTCGTCTCTGCTGGAGCAGGGTTTCTATTTATCCTTTTCGATCGCTGGATCGATCTCCTTTTGCCCAACTACTATTTTATCTCCTACTATAGTGTGTGGCAACTGATGATCTATGCAGGAAGCATCCTTGTTCTGACCACCCTGCTGAAGCTCTCTCGAAGCTGGTTCATGCTGCTGCGGATGGAACGAATGACGACCAGTCATCAGCTAAAATCACTTCAATCGCAGATTAACCCGCATTTCCTTCTGAATAGCCTTCAGACCATCTATGCCCTTTCCCTTGAAAAATCGGAACGAAGCCCCGAGGTGATCCTGCAGCTTTCCGAAATCCTGAAATATACCCTTTACGAGACCGAACGGCCCAGGATCAGCCTTGAGAAAGAAATTCAACTGATCCAAAACTACGTGGAAATATACAGATACAGGGTGGATCCGGTACGGGCAGATATCAAACTAAGTATTGAAGGTGATCCGGAAGACCTTGAAATAGCGCCCATGTTGCTGATCCCCTTTATTGAAAACAGCTTCAAGCACGGACTTCAGGGTGGAAGCGGAAAGGCCTTTATCGGGATCAATCTAAATATCAATTCGACGGGACTGGAATTCAGCATCCGGAACAGTACAGGGCCGGCCGACTCGCTGCAACTCGACAATAGAAAGGGTATCGGGATTGAAAACACAAAAAAACGCCTCGAACTTCTCTATCCCGGCAAACACATCCTGAGGATTGGAAAAGAGGAGCAGATGTTTGTTGTAAATTTAAAAATGGACCTAAAGCGCTGACTATGGCTACCTGCATGATCGTAGATGACGAACCACTTTCAAGGGATATCCTGCGCAAGTACATAGGAGAAGTAAAGGATCTGGAGTTGATGGCTGAATGTTCCGATGGCATTGAGGCAACACACCAGCTGGCACAGAAGCCAGTGGATATCCTTTTTCTGGATATCAATATGCCTGGCCTTACCGGGATCGCCCTGGCACGCTCCCTTCCTTACCCACCGCTCATTATTTTTACCACTGCCTACCCGGAATTTGCGGTTGAAGGATTTGATCTGAATGCCCTGGATTACCTGGTTAAACCCTACTCCTTCGAACGCTTCCTGAAGGCAGTCAACCGTGCCCTGGCAAGCTTATCCTCCGGGAATGGGCAGGTAAATGCACAAAAAATAATTGTGAAGGCTGACAAAAAACTATTTGCCCTTGAACCGGAAAATATCCTCTTCGTGGAGGGACAGGGTGACTACATCAGAATCCACATGGCCGAGATGAGACTAACGGTCCATGACACCCTTAAGAATTTCACAGAAGCGCTCCCGGAGTGCGATTTCATGAGGGTCCACAAATCCTGGGTGGTCAACCTGAAAAAAATAAGTTTCATTGAGGGAAACCAGGTAAAGATTGCTTCGGAACGGATCCCGGTAAGCCCTTCTTCCAGGGAGGAACTCCTGGAGCGATTCTCAGCTACCTGAAAATAGTTTTTTAAGGGTCTCAAAAAACAAGCCCACATGCAATCCATCGGCCACCGCATGATTCACATGTACAGAAACCGGAATCAATATCCGCTCATTTCTCCTGTGATATTTCCCAAAGGTAATTTTGGGAATGCTGTCCCTTTTCTTATATGACCTGGGATGGCTCACGTGGGTAAATTCAATCCAGGGAAGAGACGAAAAATGGATTACATTTTCACCAATCCCACTACGCATCAGTTGGTTTGTGGTTCTCACTTGGATTACCTCCTCGGTGGCCTTCTCCAAAAAAAGGTCCAGCTCCTCAAAATAAAGGATGTGCGAAAAACCAAAGGTTCCATCATCCCGGTCGATGGTGGCTGAACCATTGATTACATCATATAGAAAAAGATCTTCTCCTTCAATGCGATATTTGAAAGCCTCATTCTGGTTTACCGCCTTCAGTGTGAGATAGAGGTAATAAAGAAAAAATGAAATGCCCCTCTTCTTCGCATAATCATATGCTTTGGTACAATCCAGCTCTATGCTAATACCAAAGTACGGCTCATCAAAATCCTTGAAAAATTCGAAGATTTCCCTTCGTGCCCAGGTCCTGGTATCTATTTTTTTAGGTTTCATACACCAAAGATAATAGAAAAAGCCCCCGGATTCTCCCGAGGTCATGCACTGCTTTGACGACAGATACTGCTTGGAGGATGCCGGGGGCCACTAATTCTAATGACAACAAAAGCCACCATGGGTTGCTGGACCCCGAGATAAATATTAATTTTAAACATGAAAAACCTGGTTCTAATTTCCTTAATGCTTCTTGTAATTTGCCTAAGCGGGTGTAGCAAGAACAATGAACTCCCCAACATCCTCTGGATCACCAGTGAGGATAACAGCCCCCTCCTGGGCTGCTACGGTGATTCTTTTGCCACCACTCCCAACCTTGACCTGCTGGCGGCGGAAGGCTTCCTGTATACATCAGCCTATGCCAACGCACCGGTCTGCGCCCCTGCACGAAACACAATTATTACCGGAGTTCATGCCTGTGCCAATGGAAATGAGCAAATGCGCTCTTACTATCCCAAATCTGACATTGTCAGGCCCTATACTGAGTTCCTTTTGGAAAAAGGGTATTACTGCAGCAACAATTCTAAAACGGACTATAACTTCGAAAACCCAAATCTGGACGAAATCTGGAATGAATGCGGGAAAGATGCCCACTACAGGAACCGTGCCGAAGGACAGCCCTTTTTTGCCATCTTCAATTTCACCACCAGTCATGAAAGCTGCCTTCATAAATCCATTCCGGACTCCCTTCTGAGGCATAGGCCCGAGGATGTGATCCTCCCCCCCTATCATCCCGACACTCCGGAGATGCGGCACGACTGGGCGCAGTATTACGACAAAGTGGAAGACATGGATACGAAGGTCGGGGAGGTTCTGGCCGAACTCGAAGCTGCCGGTCTGGCCGAAAACACCATTGTTTTTTATTATGCCGATCACGGCGGAGTACTTGGCCGAAGCAAAAGGTACCTATATGAAACAGGCACCCATGTACCGATGATTATCAGGATTCCTGAAAAATATAAGAAACTCTTCCCGGGAACAAAGCCCGGATCAAAGGTGGAAAGACTGGTCTCCTTCGTGGACCTTGCCCCTACCCTGCTGAGCCTCACAGGCACCCCGGCCCCGGAATATATGCAGGGGAGCGCCTTCCTGGGGAAATTCCAGAAAAAGGAACCAGAGCATGTCTATATGTTCAGGGACAGGATGGATGGACGATACGACATGACCCGCTCAATTACCAACGGGAAATTCAGGTATACCCGCTACTTCAATCCAAACCGAATCTGGATGCAGCACCTGGATTACCTCTGGCGAGCACCTTCCATGCGATCCTGGGAAAGCGCATACCTCCACGGGGAATGCAACGAGATTCAGTCCCGCTTCTGGAACACGAAACCGCATGAAGAACTTTTTGATACCGAAAACGATCCCTGGGAGGTGAATAACCTGGCAGAAGATCCTGCATATACACAGCAGCTGATCTCCATGCGACAGGCCCTTGTTGAGCTTGGAGCAAACATAATGGATGCCGGTTTCATCCCCGAGGCAGACCGCATTATCCGAACCGGATCCATGGCAGCTTACGACTATGTGAGAAGCAGCACTGTGCCTCTTGATGAGATTCGCGAGGCCGCATTCCTTGCATCCGAATCCGATCCTGCAAACCTTGAGCAGCTCAAAGCCCTGCTGGATCATGTGGATAGCGCGATTCGATACTGGGGAGCACAGGGATTGCTGATCCTTGGCAAACAGTCCGAACCGGCACTGGAGCAGATAAAAAAGGCTGCGGCGGATCCATCCTGGAATGTGGTTGTGGCTGCAGCAGAACTCCTCTATATTCTGGATGAAAAAGAACTGGCACTGGAAGCCTTCAAAAGCGTTCTTGCCTGTGACCAGCCCATGGCCCGGACTGCAGCATTGAACAGCATTGTTGCCATAAAGGGTAGTAAGGAAGATTTTCTTACTTCCTGTATAAAAGTCCTTAAAAACTACGAAGTAATAGAGCGACAATACGATGCCAGGGTAATAAAGGGGCTCTTTGAAGGATGGAACATCTCACCGGTTGACACCGGCATTGAATTCACATGGTAGACTGTGGACTGACCACTGAGAACTATTTCAATAGTCTCAGGAGTTCGGGTTTGTTCAGTATACTTACCAGCTTCCCATCGGTGCGGATAAGTCCATCGCGATTCATCTCCCCCATGGCCCTTCCGATGGAAGGACGGGTTACACCGAACAGTTCGGAAAGCTGAGATTGAGACATAGGCAGCATCAGGGTATCACTCCCCTGGCGGGAAGAAAGATCAAGCAAAAATTGAGCAATCTTCCCCTTAATGGTTGAAAAGGAGAGAAACCTGATCTTTCCTGAAAGAAACTGTCCGCGGCTTGACACAGCATGCAGGAAATTTTCAAGCACCTTGCCATTACGCTGCATCATGCTCAAAAAAGAATCCTTGGGGATGGAAAGGATACGGGTGGATTCGTTGGCAATGATATTCACGGGGTAGCTGTTCTGGTTCCCGAACAAAAAAGCAGCAGCCACAGGCCGGGGAGGCTGAATATCCTCAATTTTTATAACCTTCCCTGTAAAATCCTCCATCTCTCCCTTCACACTACCCGAGATAACTATACGCTGAAAATGAACCTCGTCACCGGCACTGGCTATCAATTCTCCTTTGCCGAATTCATTAATCCTGAATGAACTTTCATCCAGCAATGCCTTCACTTCAGATTCCCTTAAGCCTGTAAAAACAGGAGAAGCAGTCAATAGGGATATCTCCTCTTCTGACAGGAACCTGGACTTGGTCATATATTTATAAATCTAAGTAGTATCCTAAGGCAATTATATGCGACTGAAGAGGGTTGGTCTGATTAAACTCATCCTCCAGGATATAGCGAAGACTGAGCTCTGAATCAAAATTCAGGCTGTAGGTAGCACCCGCGGAATAACGAATCTTTTTAAAATAACGCCCATCCAGGTTGTTAAACAAACCCCAGGGTTCCATTGAAGCAAAGAGATTAATCCGGGTACCATATACATGATAGTCTGCTTTCAGCCTGGTTCTGCCGGCAAAAACATTGTCCCACACGTTTGTGAAATAGAGAAACTCTTCAAAACCATACTGGACCCTCATCCGCATTGAAACTTCCACATCCCCGAAAGCATAACTGCCTGTGGCATCCGCATGAATCCTGTACTTGGGACTCATCATCCCTTCCTTGTCCGAGGCCACTAGGAATCTAAGCCCCCCTCCGGTTTTTAGATACTCAGAAGCAGAGTAGGAAGCACCCACGGTTACAAATGAACGATCGTATTGCAAACTATTATTTCTGAAGCGTTGTCCCAGTTCACCCCACACACTGACCCCGTTTTTTAACCCTGCTTTAAGCTCAGCCTTATACCAGGACTGGAAATCTTTCTGCTGGGCATGCAGGCTCAAACCAGTGCACACAAACAACAGCAAAAACAATAGCAATATGGTCCTGAATCCCTTAATCATCGTCACCATCATCCATCATAACCTGGTCAGAATCATTGATGCTGGTCCAGTCTTTCTCAAAATAATATATATATATCCTCGCCGAATCCCTCAGGTAATCGATCCGTCCAATCTCGACCCGGGTTATATCAAGGCCAGTCCTGAACTCCAGATCCCTGATCAGTTCTTCACGCTTTTCCGGCTTAATTAGCTCCACATTCTCGTAATTGATTACCTTTTTAGATTCATGCTTAAGCAGAAATACCTTTTCAAGCAGGTAGGTTACCGCCAGAACAGCAAAGTTGGTAAAGACCAATTCGGCATAACTGACCTTTTTGTTGGCCAGGGCATTGATAACCGAAATACCGATTACAAGGAAAAGATAGGTCATTTCCCGGATGGGAATCTGCCGGGTCCTGTACCTTATAATTCCAAAAATGGCAAAAAGTCCAAGGGCAAATCCCAGCTCTATCTTAATATTCTCCAGCAGGAAAACCATAAAAAAGACTACCAGACTGATCAAAATGTAGGTGAAGAGGTAGTCCTTCCGGGGAGTTATACGGTAGTACAGGTACCTTACAAGTATTAGAATCACACTTAAATTAAAGGTGGTTCTGAGAATCAAATCGAGGAAATCCTCCCAGTTAATTATTTCGATATTTAAAAATTCAGGCATGGGCTAGTTTTTTATTGATTGCAGATAGTTATTGTTGATTTTACTGAACTTCCGAACCTTCTGCTTGAAGAGATTCTGCTTCAGATCAGGGTTCAGCAGGGCCATTCCGATGCAATACTTACTAATACGCCCGGGAGTAATTTTCACCTCCCGCAAGGCTGCATGAAATATTGATCCGGCAAGGTGATCTCCGTATTTGATCTCGGCAATGGCTACACCGGGGACCTCGATACTGTTATCTGTTAAGGTGCTGGAAAACCAGAGATTAAAATCCAGGGTAATCCTCTCGGTCTGTGTTGCATTTACCAGGGTAATACGATTGAAGCTATTCTCAAGTACAGGAATAATCTGGTCACATGCAAAGGGGGTATACTCATTCAGGAACTCCTCCTCAGTGCTTTGAATAGACATCTCACCATTTGCTGCTTCCATCCTGTTTTTGACGGTAACACCTTTTGCATTCTTTTTCTTCACCTCCAGGAAGATATCATTTGAAGTACCGTATTTTCTGAACCTGATCTTGTGGCGGTTTACAATTCCCCTGTGGTGCTTGAAATACATATCAAATTCCGGGGTATCGTAATAAAAGGTCTGATAATTCTGGGCCCTGACCCCCTCGATTTCCATTACCCGGTAGTCGGCCGAAACCTTTTCCAGCAAAGCAGGGAGCATTCCCACGTCGAAAACATATTTACTGTCCTTTCTGCGCATCAGGCTGGCTTTCTGAACCTCTTTCAGAGAGATTGCCCCCAGTCCGGAAAGTGAAGATTTTATGCTTTCAACATTACTCATAAACGTAGACCTTCTTTTTATAAAGCTTGTTTCGTTCGTTGAAATATTGCTTTTCAACCCTGAGACCATCCTCATAAATATTTTTTTCGGTCCCGGTCACATTTCCTTTTTCATCCAGAAACTGCTCTTCGATAAGATTGCGGTCCTCATCATAGGAATATTTTTCCCAGCGAGTGATTTCCCCACGCTTATTAAACTCCTTGAGCTCTATGACTTCCCCGTCCTTATTATACCGCTGGAAGGACTCAATAAGTGGTTCCTTTATTCCCTCTTCGATAAAATACTCATTTACGGTCCGGGAAACAATCCCCCGATCCCTTATATCTTTCCGGTCCTGGGCAGAAACAGAGGCAGTCAGGCCTAAAGCAAGGCATAATAACAATAATTTATAAGGCATTTTCATCTCCATAGGATTTTAAATTTCTTCAATAGCTATTGTACCCAGATCAATAACCTGGCCAAATTCTGTTATGGTCACCTCGTATTTCAGAACCACATGTTCAGTCACCTTGGTAACATCTTCTGAATACAGAAAAACCAGGTAATCCCCGGGAATCAAATTGCTGAATTCAAAATAGCCATCATAGGAAGTCCTAATACGTTCACTATAATACTCATCGTCACCATAAAGAAGAAAGACCTCATGATCGTGCGCAAAATCGGTATACTTCCAAACCAGGTTGGGCCATTTTGAATCATTATCGTACTTGGTTTTCTCCACCACACCACCGATCACAGATGTACCATCATCATAATCAAGTGCATTCATTTTCTCAAGTTCACCCAGATCCAGCTCCTGACCATTCTCAAGTTCAACCTCGTAGGTGAGCCATTCATCTCCGGAAACGTTGACTGAATCGTCTGTCTGGTAGTAAATGACATAGGATCCGGGATAGAGATAATCAAATCGAAATTCGCCTGTTACGCCTGTGATGACCCGATCGCCCGGAGTGCTATCATCTCCAAAGAGAATGAAAACATCTTCGTCCACGGCCGGACTGCTATGGAAGGCCTCTGAAAAATCTTTGTTGTAAAACTGTTCTACAATGGTTCCGGAAATAGAACCGGTTCCTCCCATTCCTTCATTCTTTTCACAGGAACTCATTACAACACCTGCAAATACAAACAATACAGAAACTGCCACCCTCGAGCTGGGGTGTGCTTTTAGCTTTTTGAATCCCATAGAATATTTATTAAAATCTGCCATCAAAAATAGTAAAATTCTTTTCAATAAATTGTAACGAATAAATATGACTTTTATGCGGAAAATCTGCGAATTAGCCCGAAAAACATATGCGCCTGTAACAATTGTTACCGAATAAAACCCAAAACACCCTACATCTTTGTACCAGAACCTTTAAAGCCCTTTAACTTTACAGACTTTACAGACTTTACGGACTTTACAAACTTTACAGACTTTACAGACTTTACAGACTTTACAAACTTTACAGACTTTACAGACTTATTGCTATGATACGGGAAATGGTAAAAATTGACGAGGACTTATGTGACGGATGCGCACAGTGTATACCGAACTGCCATGAGGGAGCATTGCAAATTATTGACGGAAAAGCCAGGCTGGTGAGCGACCTGATGTGCGATGGTCTGGGCGCCTGCCTGGGACACTGTCCCCAGGGTGCAATAACCATCGAAAAGAGAGAGGCTGAATCTTATAACGAAACAAAAGTAATGGAGATTATGGTAAGCAAGGGTGCAAATACCGTTGTAGCCCATCTCTCGCACATGAAAGAGCACAACGAGATGGAATTCCTGGGAGAAGGAGTTAAATACCTGAGAGATCATGAAGACGAGCTGGACTTTGATGTCAGGGAAGTACTTGGCCGGGTTCACCGCTCACATATTGAGGAAGAACAATTGGCCTGTGGATGCCCCGGTTCAGAAGCCCGAAGTTTCACCCCGCAGTCTGCTGCAGGTCAACCGGTATCTGTTGTCCCCATTACCATGGCTCCTGTCAATCCGGTTTTTTCCAATCCTGCCAATGCAGATCAAGCCTCCGAACTGAGGCAGTGGCCGGTTCAGATGCACCTAATTAATCCAACCGCTTCATATTTCCGCCAGTCTGATATGGTCCTGGCAGCCGACTGCGTGGGATTCTCCCTGGGCAATTTCCATTCCAAATGGCTGAAGGGGAAAAGCCTTGCCATTGCCTGTCCCAAACTGGACGACGGACATGAATCCTATATTGCCAAGATCAAATCCTTGGTGGATGATGCGAAAATCAATACCTTAACGGTGATGATGATGCAGGTTCCCTGCTGCGGCGGACTCATAAAAATGGTAAACACCGCTCTCAGTCAGGCCAGCAGAAAGGTTCCTGTGAAAATAGTCATCGTAAGTGCAGAAGGAGAGATACTGAAAGAGGAGTGGATTTAAACTTAAAATTGATCAATGTATCAGAATCCGACAGACACAGAAAATGCCATAAAACTTCCTATCCCACAGGATGCCTGGTTGCTTCAACAATTTAGTAACCACGAACTCATCAGGATCCATCTTGACCCGGGGGCATCAATCGACGATCATATAAACGATTGGAGAATTATATTCTTCCTGCTTCAGGGTGAGGGAGAACTCAATGTGGAGGGGAAAGTTCACCACCTTTTAACAAGCCAGAGCATTGCAGTAGAGGCAGGACGCAGTAGATTCTGGCAAAATACCGGACAAGAGGAACTTCAGCTGCTTGTAATCAAAACAAGGGGGGAGAATGCTTAAACTATTTAAAAAACTGGCTCCTCCCCTGAAATGGAGAATTCCGGTAATCATTTTATCGGGGCTGCTGGCCGGGCTGTTTTTTTATGTTTTCTATATATCCAGGGCCTATTCATATTTGTCGGACGATCCTTCCGCCTGTATGAACTGCCACATCATGGCTCCCCAGTATGCCACCTGGAACCACAGTTCGCACAGGGAGAAGACCAACTGCAACGACTGTCATGTCCCCCACCAGAATGCAGCAATTAAATACTTTTTCAAGGCAAAGGACGGGCTCAGACATGCCACAGTTTTTACCCTCCGGAACGAACCCCAGGTCATCATGATCAAGGAGGAAGGGAAACGGGTTGTGCAGGATAACTGTATCCGGTGCCACTCCGATCTGCTCACCGACGAAAAATCAATGAATTACAGTACTGAGGGTTATCACGCCAGAATGGAGAGACCGTGCTGGGAGTGTCACAGGGAAACGCCCCATGGCAGGGTAAATAGCCTTTCCAGCGTCCCCTATGCCCGGGTTCCCGTTCAGGGAAGCACCGTTCCGCGCTGGTTTAAAAAAGCAAGGGAAAAACAGTAACCCTAAGTCCTCAGGTATAAATTTAAAAAATAAACGAATGAAACCAATCGGCACTCAGATTCAACAAAAGCCATGGCTGGGCTGGATCCTTTTCCTGGCCAGCATGGTAATCGTATTTCTTCTTGGCCTTCTTGCCTCCTCCATCATTGAGAGACGATCTGAAGCAGCATTTGCATTTACACCACAGGTACGCTATGCCGACTTCGAACCACGGAACGAGGTATGGGGGAAAAATTTCCCTATGGAGTATCAGAGCTACAAACAGACATCCGACACAGTATTCAGGAGTAAATACAACGGTTCGGCTACCATTGACATGCTTGAAGAGGATCCCCGCCTTGTGGTGCTATGGGCAGGCTATGGCTTCTCCCAGGATTACAATCAGGGACGGGGACATTCCTACGCGATTACCGATATAAGGAACACCCTGAGAACCGGAGCCCCAATGGATGGGAAACCCAGCCCCATGCCTAACACCTGCTGGACCTGTAAGGGACCCGATGTCCCCCGGCTGATGAAAGAAATGGGCCCGGCCGAGTTTTACAAAGGCAACTGGGAAGAAAAAGGCCATGAAATCGTAAACAGCATTGGATGTGCCGATTGTCACGATGCTGCCACCATGGAGCTTCAGATCTCTCGTCCAGCGCTGATAGAAGCATTCGACAGAATGGGAAAGGATATTGAAAGTGCTTCCCACCAGGAGATGAGGTCTCTTGTATGCGCCCAGTGCCATGTAGAATATTATTTCAATAAAAAGAAGATTGAGGGTGTACCCTACCTTACCTTTCCATGGGACCATGGTTTTTCTGCGGAAGCTATGGAAGCGTATTACGATGACATTGAATTTTCCGACTGGACCCACAAGCTGAGTAAGGCACCCATGCTGAAGGCTCAGCATCCGGGCTATGAGACCTATATGACCGGGGTTCATGCAAGCCGCGGGGTCTCCTGCGCTGACTGTCACATGCCTTTCATGAGTGAAGGTGGGCAGAAATATACCGATCACCATGTTCAAAGTCCCCTCAACAATGTGGCCAACTCTTGCCAGGTATGTCACAGGGAAGAAACAGCGCGCTTAATCAACGATGTTTATGAACGGCAGGACAGGGTCATAGAGAACCGCAACAAACTTGAAGAGCTCCTGGTCCGATGCCATGTGGAGGCAAAACTGGCCTGGGATAAGGGTGCAGATCAGGAACAGATGGCTCCGGTACTTACCGATATCAGGCATGCCCAGTGGAGATGGGACTACGCAGCCGCCAGTCATGGTGCATCCTTCCATTCTCCGGTTGAAATATCAAGGGTGATTAGCACAGGAATAAATATTGCCCAGGAGGGCAGGCTAAAGTTGAGCAGGCTGCTGTATTCACTGGGATACACGGGCGAAGTTCCCTACCCCGATGTCTCCACCAAGGAAAAGGCCCAGGCATTTATTGGCATGGACAGGGCTGCGCTGGAAGCTGAAAAGAATGAATTTCTGAGAAGCGTTACCCCGGATTGGGATCGCAGGGCTGCAGAAAGAGAAGCCGGCTACCCGGTTAAATCCCTGTTTGATTAGGCGATTCAGGAATGAACCATAAAGCATTCAGACTGCCGGCCGGGGTATTCCTGGCAGTTGTCTTTCTTCTGTTTTTTGTACAATGGAAAGTAGAAAATCCCTTACTCCTTTTGGAGCGATTTATGGAGGGAGGTGGCTGGTTTGAAATCTTTTTAATTGGTCTTTACGGTGCTCTTGTTGCATGGCATATGCAGGATCCGAAAAAGGTGGCCAAGTGGAGAAAATACACCTGGTTTGTTTTCTCCATTGTATTCTTTTCCCAGCTTCTGCTAGGCCTGCTGGTTTCGGAAAAATTCCTGATGAGCGGCAAGCTTCATCTTCCGGTTCCCATGATGATCCTGGCCGGTCCCATATACCGGGGACAGGCTTCGGTAATGACGATTCTTTTCATCAGCACAGTGATCCTTTCAGGTTCTGCATGGTGCAGTCACCTTTGTTACTTTGGAGCGATTGATAACCTGGCTGCAGGAGGCCTTAAAAGGCGCAGTCCCATCCGTAATAAATGGGCGTTAAAATGGACGGTGCTGCTACTTGTAATTTTCGCTGCGATCGTTCTCAGGTGGATGAAGGTGCCTGTGCTCTCGGCCACCATCCTGGCAGGTGGATTTGGAGTAGTCGGACTGGCACTCATCCTGATCATCTCCCGTAAAAAAGGCCACATGGTCCATTGCACTGCCTACTGCCCCATCGGCACTGTAGTAAACCTCACAAGCTTTGTGAACCCCTTCAGATTGTCTATCGACAACAGCAGCTGTACCGATTGTATGGTCTGCACAACATCCTGCAAATACGATGCGCTGAACCGGGCAGACATCAAGGCAAGGAAGCCGGGTACTACCTGTACCCTTTGTGGCGATTGCCTCTCAGCCTGTCATGCCGGCTCCATTAAATACCGTTTTCTGAAGCTTTCTCCGGAGGCTTCCAGGAAACTCTACCTGCTGATCACCATCACGCTCCATGCAGCCACCATGGCCCTGGCCAGAATCTGATGTGGATAAACATAAGCCTTTCTGACTGTTATATTAGAGATTATTCACTATTTTTAGATGAGATCATAGCCCTGCCTCCATGAACAGGATCACAGAATTTCTGCAAACGAGCCTTGGAATCAGTCCTGACAACCAATCCAATATCTTATATTCAGTTCTCATCCTGGGGGTCCTGGGAATCATCAGGTTCTCCATCCTGAAGATTGTCTGGCGTTCTACCGAGGACCCAAAGATGAGGTATAAATGGAAAAGAAGCTTGTCTTTTGCCATTGGCCTGCTGACGGTCATTCTCATAGGGAGTGTCTGGATCAAGGCCATCGGACGGTTTAGCACTTTCCTGGGTCTTTTTACTGCAGGCCTGGCCATTGCATTGAAAGACTTGCTCACCAATATTGCCGGGTGGATCTTCATCCTTGCCCGCAAGCCCTTCAACCTGGGTGACCGGGTGCAGATTGGAGATCATGCAGGAGATGTGATCGACCTCCGCCTCTTCCAGTTCACCCTGCTGGAGATTGGCAACTGGGTGGATGCCGACCAGAGCACCGGCAGAATCAGCCACATTCCCAACGGAGTGGTTTTTACCCGGACCCAGAGCAACTACAGCTCGGGCTTCAAATTTATCTGGAACGAAATCGGCATACTGCTTACCTTTGAGAGTAACTGGACCAAAGCCAAGGAACTGATGCTGAAAATCGTCAGCGAGCATGCCAAGGAGTTGTCGGCCGATGCCGAAAAAAGAATCATCGAAGCCAGCAAAAAGTACATGATCTTTTACCAGTACCTTACCCCCATTGTCTACACCTCTGTTAAGGATAGTGGCATCATGCTCACCATGCGTTACGTGTGTGACCCCAGGAAGCGGCGGATCACCGAGCACGAGATCTGGGAGGATGTACTCAGGGCCTTTGCCACCCATGTTGATATAGAATTTGCCTATCCCACCCTGCGCTACTACACGCGCCCTGATGAAAAAGGGGACTCACCCCTTTAGCGGATCTCAAGCATCACTATCGAATGGGCAGGCAGGTTCAATAATATTTGTTCGCCCTTTATTTTTACATCCGAAAACTCCCTGATCACGACCTCTTCGGGATGCTCAAATGTATTGTGACTGTTGATATCCTTTGCGCTCAGCAGGGTGGCGGAAACTGAGTTTACTTCCACCCCTTCCAGGGAAAAGGCAAGTTCAAGTTTTCTTTCAGGATCAATATTCACAGTTGAGAGATGAATGAGTCCGGCTTCGCTTCTGGAGGCACTGATGCTTACTGCCGGAAGGCGCTGGTCGCCGAAAGAGTAATCCGGGCCATCCACTTCCACCGGAAGCATCTCGGCATCGTGATGCACCTTGTACATATCATATACATGATAGGTGGGCGTCAGCATCATCTTCTCTTCATCTGTAAATATGAGGGACTGAAGCACATTCACCGTCTGGGCAATGTTGGCCATTCTGACCCGGTCGCAACGATCGTTCAGGTAGTTGAGTGTAAGTCCGGCTACCAGGGCATCACGCATACTGTTCTGCTGGAACAGGAAACCCGGGTTGGTTCCCGGTTCCACATCATACCAGGTTCCCCATTCATCAAAAACCAGTGCCACTTTTTTCTCCGGATCATACTTGTCCATGATGGCCATATGTTTATCAATGGCTTCCTCGATATGAAGGCACCTCTGAAGCACATCGAAATAAAGCGCTTCCCCGAATTGGGTTGCCGAGCCCTTATGATTCCAGTTCGTGGTGTAGTAATGTAATGAAAGTCCGTTCATCATGTGGTGGGGAACCTTTTTCATAAGGGTCTCGGTCCAGCCGAAATCTTCAGAATTAGCACCCCCCGCTATTTTAAACAGGCGGTTTTCTCCAAAGTTTCTGCAGAAGGTGGCGTAACGCCTGTACTGGTCAGCATAGAAATCGGCTGTCATATTCCCACCGCATCCCCAGTTCTCATTTCCCACACCCCAGTACTTCACTCCCCAGGCCTCATCGCGGCCGTTTACCCTGCGCAGATCGGCCATGGGGCTGATCCCGTCAAAGTTGATGTACTCGACCCACTGCGACATCTCCTTCACCGTTCCGCTTCCAACATTTCCGCAGATCACCGGCTCTGTTTGCAGCTGTTCGCAAAGCTCCAGGAACTCGTGGGTACCAAAACTATTATCCTCTGTGACCCCGCCCCAGTGGGTATTGACCATTTTCGGCCTGAGAGCAGCATCACCAATCCCGTCCATCCAGTGATACTCATCTGCAAAGCAGCCCCCCGGCCAGCGAAGATTTGGAATATTGATTTGCCTGAGGGCCTCCACCACATCCTTCCTGATTCCATTGGTATTTGGAATTTCTGAATCCAGGCCCACCCAGTAGCCCCCGTAAATACATCTTCCCAGGTGCTCGGAAAAGTGCCCGTATATATGTTTACTGATGATCTCTCCCCCTTTATCGGCGTGTATAGTGACAAGCACAGTTTCCCCAGGATTCTCTGCTGAAAAGCCTGGGATCCAGCTTGAAATAATCATTACTATTGCCAAAGCAAATGTCCTCAGTACCGCTTTTTTCATGACTTATCTGGTTTAGTTTGCCTTACAAGATATGCATCTGATCTTTTCTATGATCATTTTTCTGACTAAATTGTTATGGTTTCAATGCTAAGAGAATTCCCACAATGACAGGTAATCGAAAAATTGTAATCATGCTGTTCCATCCCCTCTTCCACAAATCCAGGGTGAACAGTAAACTGATTGGGGCAGTAAGCGGAATAGAAGGGGTCACCATAAGGTTTATGTACGACCTCTATCCCGATTTCTATATTGACATCCAAAAAGAGCAGCAAATTCTGCTGGAGCATGATATCATTGTCTGGCACCACCCCTTCTACTGGTACAGCTCTCCCTCCCTGCTTAAAGAGTGGATTGACATTGTATTGCAACACGGATTTGCGTTTGGACGGGAAGGAGATGCCCTGGCCGGAAAAAAACTCCTGACTGCTATCTCCTCCGGGGGAAGCAGGGAGGTATACCGGGAGGGAGGAGCCCGGAACTTCACAATCAGGCAACTGCTGGCGCCCTTCGAACAGACGGCCAATCTATGCAAGCTTGAGTACCTGCCTCCCTTCGTGGTTCACAGAACCCATCTCCTGGATGACAGGGGAATTGCCTTAGCTGCCAACGAATACAAGAGGATTATCACCGCGCTGCGGGACGATGCTTTCAGCGTGGAAGCCTTAAGAAAGAATGAATATATAAACGATATCAAAGTATAAATATTAGCAACATGCATCAACAGGATTTCTTTTATCAGGCTTTCATCTATCTGCTTGCTGCAGTGATATCGGTCCCTGTAGCTAAAAGGCTCGGATTCGGGTCGGTGCTGGGCTACCTGATCGCAGGAATCATCATCGGACCCTTTGCATTGAAGCTGATCGGGAAGGAAGGCGAAGATGTAATGCACTTTGCCGAATTTGGGGTGGTGATGATGTTATTCATAATTGGACTGGAGATGAAACCCAACCTCCTTTGGCAGATGCGGCGTTCCATTTTTGGAATGGGGGGCATCCAGCTTACAGGGTCAGCTCTTGTGATCGCTGTTGCTGCAATTTTGCTGGGACTTTCTCCCAAAGAAGGGATTGCCATTGGTCTGATGCTGGGACTCTCCTCAACAGCCATTGTACTCCAGACCCTGGCAGAGAAAAACCTTATGAAACAGGCAGCCGGACAATCCGCCTTCTCGGTATTGCTCCTGCAGGACATCGCTGTGGTTCCGATTTTTGCGATCCTGCCCCTGCTGGCAATTCATCCCTCTGCAGCCCTTTTGAAGGGTGATGAAATTCACCACATTGGAAATATGGAAGTCTCTGGCTGGTTCCAGGTAATCATGATCCTGGTAATCTTCAGCGGCATTGTCATAGCCGGACGCTACCTGGCCCGGTATATGTTCAGGATTATTGCCCGAACCGGACTCCGGGAAATCTTTACAGCCATGGCCTTATTACTGGTGATCGCTGCAGCCATCCTCATGGACCTGGTAGGATTATCGCCGGCCCTGGGGGCCTTCCTTGCTGGTGTGGTCCTGGCCAACAATGAATACAGGCACGAACTGGAAGCAGATATTGAGCCCTTCAAAGGCCTTTTGCTTGGGCTGTTTTTCATTTCAGTTGGAGCCAGTATTGATTTCAACCTGCTGCTTGATTCACCATGGATGATCCTGGGATTGCTGGGACTGCTGATCGGTATTAAATTCCTGGTTCTTTTTATCCTGGGAAGGTTCTTTTCACTGAGAGGTGGACAAAACACCCTCTTTGCCTTCTCCCTTGCCCAGGGAGGTGAATTTGCCTTTGTCCTGGTATCTTTCAGCCTCGACAACGGTGTGGTGACCAACCATGTTTCTGATATTTTGTTTGTGGTGGTAGCACTTTCAATGGCCGTTACACCCCTGCTGCTGCTTTTTAATGACAGGGTGGTTCAGCCCCGGGTAGAAAAAACAGGCCTGGAGCGCGACCATGATGTGGTTGAGGAGAAGGACAACCCTGTAATCATCGCCGGCTTCGATGACTTCGGGGTGGTGATCGGGCGTTTCCTCATTGCCAACGGGATCAGGGTCACCATCCTGGACGACAACCCTGATAACATCGATATACTTAAAAAATTTGGTTTCAAAGTCTACTACGGCGACGCTTCACGGGGAGACCTGTTGAAAGCTGCCGGCGGAAAAAATGCCAGGGTAATTGTAGTGGCAGTGTCAGACAAACAGAAATCGCTCCGGATCATTGACCAGGTAGAACGAAACTACCCGAACCTGAAAATCCTGGCCAGGGCCATGGACATGGACCACACATATGATCTTTTAAGGCGAAAAGTGGCGGAATTCGAGAGTGACACTTTCGAATCCTCCCTCCAGCTTGGAATGAAAGTCCTGACCAGCCTGGGATACCAGAAATACAGGGCCTACCGCCTTGGTCGGATTTTCCGAAGGCACAACCATGAGGTGATCCGCGACCTCTGCAAGCACCATGGGGAAGACGAAAAGAAATACCTCAGTGAAGCCAAAAAGCATGCCCTTGAAGTGGAAGAGATCCTCCGGGCAGAGCAGGAAGACACAACCTACCAGGACGATCACTCATGGGATGATACTCCGCGACGTGAAGAATCACTTGACCTGCTCGACAGGGGGAAGTAGGATTGCGTTGAACAACAGCTTAAAAGAGCCCTGGGTAGAGGCCCTGAACTGCGGACCAAAGCCGTAGAATACAAACTGTCCTTTTCCCTTTTTCAGCCAGATCATAGCTGCCTTATCACCCATTTTTTCTGCATTAGCTCCATAACCACTCATCACCACTTCCTTCTCAGGATAAGTTCCGATCACCCTCCGGTCCATATCAAACATGGGGACAGAGGTTTGAAAAACCGGCCTGCCCCTGGAGAAAACCCCAATCTGCGCCGGCATCCCTATGGTGAGCGGATGATCTTCCAGCAGATCCACCTTCACCAGACTTCCCGGCACATAAAGGCCCTCTTTATTCAACTGGGGTGAGAGATCCCTGAAGGGCAAGGAGAATTCCTCATCACCCTCTTTTGTGCTGACTTTCAACATCCCTTCAAAAAGCATGGACGATCTTCCCCAGGCAATGATGATACCTCCTTTAGCACTAAATCCCAAAAGTTTCTCCATCCCCTTTTTCTCAATCCCCACCACATAATCGGGATGATAAGAACCCATGTAGTATGAGTCACCCGACTTCTGTTTTCCGCTCATCAGTATCGACTTGTCATTATCGGGAAAGATCACTACATCATAGTCTTCCGCCAGGTCGGCTTCCGCCACCTGTTCGGGGTGAAGTACCGTATAGGGAATGTGGTAGGTGTCGAACAGGAATCGGGTCCAGCCTGCATCCATGTCGTGAAAATAGGTCTCCACCAGCGCAACCCGAGGCATACTCAGGGGGGCTCCGTAAAGGGCTCTTTTGTCCGTGACCATCCCGGGTGTAAAGGGGAGCGATTCATAAAGGGTTTTCCAATCCTCCTTTTCAGCAGAATTCTCATAGACCAGGAAACTACCCGCCGGATAGCGTTCACCCCTTAGCTCCAGGCTCTCCTTCAAACGCTCTACCTTCATCCCCTTCTCAATGGCTAAAAAGGCCGCACGGTACGATTCATTTGCATTGGCTGTCAGCACCATTGTATGCGACAATCGCTCCATAGGCTCGGCCATGCTAAACTCACCTTCAATTAGGCTCAGCATCCCCTCCATCTTTTCGCTCCGAATATCAATCTCCATTGATTTCACATTCCTGTGCAAAGGCAGCGACCAGCTGGTTATATCATAAGGTTTTATAAGCTTTCCGCCGGGTGTGTAGTGCCGCTCGGGAAATTCCTGCGTTTCCATAACTTCCTTGATGAAGGACCTGAAAGGCTGGGCCAGTGGGATCACCACATCCCCTGCCCGGTAGAGGCGACCGTCCATCACCAGCTCACCGTTCAGGGTATACGAATCCACACCATGCTCCTTCATAAGATTCACAAGCTTTACAAGCTCACCCTTATCGTGCTGATCGGCTGGCATGATATAGTAGTAGGGCGCTTCACTTCTGCCCTTTTCAACCTGCTCGCGACACATACGGTTCCTGAACCTGAGGATATCCTCTCGGTAGAGTGAGGCTGTTTTGATGATCGACCGGGTGGATGAGCGTTCATACTCCACGATATCGCCCAGACGCCACCAACCCCCTTCCCAGGGCATCAACATATTGATACTTTTCTTATACTCTGAAAGGCCCTTGCCTCCCACTCTCAGTTCGGTGGGTTCAACGAAAATGGGCGAAGCAGTCTGCGCGCTTGCTGCCTCGGTTAAAAATCCGATCACATTCTTCCATATACAGGTCTCGGTAGACCCGGGCCAGTAGTCATCAAAAGCATAGTGCTGGGAAACCCCGGCCAGTCCATCGGCAGTCATATCGGTGGCCATGTGTTGGCCAAAAATACCTCCCCAGTGGAATATTCCTGCAGGTATATTCTCGGCAATGGGATCGTGGTTGGGTGGCACGAAATAGCGGGTACCTGTGGATCCCATCTGGTGCTTTTCCACCATTACCTGTGGGAACCAGCTCTGATTATATATCCTGGCAATGGCCCTGTTATCATCCTGGGTCAGGATCACAAAATCCCGGTTATTGTCATGTCCCACATATTTATGATAGACCCTGGGCAGAGACGCTCCTTCATATTTGGTCCCCAGGTATTTTTTGTAATTCTCTACGATCAAATCCATGCCATCGGGGTTGTGACAGGGGACCATCATGTAGACAACGTTCTGTAGCCACTCCAGCTTCTTTTTTTCGCTGGTGCTGGCGAGTTCATAGGCAATAAGAGGAGCAGATTGAGAGGGCGCCACCTCGGTGGAGTGCATGGAAAGCGTGGCCAGCACAAAGGCCTTCCCCGAGCTGACAAATTCCTCGAGCTGCTCTTCAGGAAGATCCGGGTTAAGCGCCAGCTCCCTGTTAATCACCTTCAGCGACTCCAGTTTATCAATATTTTCCGCACTGGAAATAAAGGCGATATACATGGTCTTCCCCATGGGTGAGGTCCCAATTTCCTCGAGCTTGATCCGATCCGATTGAGCATCCAGCTCCTGCAGGTAGGATATCAACTTCTGATAGGAAAAAAGATTCCTGTCCGATCCGGGTTCGAACCCAAAATAATCAGATGGAATGGTAATGGACTCCTTCTGTGCCATTAATCCGGACAGGATAAGCAGCATCATGGCTGCGGTAATCATTCTTTTCATAGGTAATTATCTTGTTATATGTTTTATTCTATTCCCTTCTAGTCGATCCAAACACTCTTTATATTCACAAATTCGCGAATCCCTTCAATTGATAATTCACGTCCGTAACCCGAATTTTTCAAGCCTCCAAAGGGAAGCCGGGGATCCGACTTTACCATAGCGTTTATAAATACAGCCCCCTCCCTGGCCTCTTCAATAAACTTCCCGGATAGCGCTTCATTCTGCGTAAATACCTGCATTCCCAGTCCAAAAAGGGACTGATTAGAAAGCTCCAGGGCTTTTTCAGCAGAATCCACTTCCGTTATGGCGAATACCGGGCCAAATACCTCCTCGTCAAAGAGGGGCATCCCCGGCTTAACCCCGGTTACCAGTGCGGGTTCAAAAAAGGCGTCTTTACGATGGCCTCCGGTAAGAAGCCTGGCTCCCATCTCCACGGAACTTTTAACCTGTCGCTCCACCTCCCTGGCCTGTTGGATGGAAGAAAGCGGACCCACATCGGTGTTTTCATCCATCGGATTACCCATCACCAGCTTTGCAATTCTCTTCATCAGGGAGGGTACAAAATCCTCGGCGATCCAGGACTCCAGGATAAACCTTTTGGCCGCAATGCAACTTTGCCCGCCATTCTGCATCCGGGCCGGCACAGCAATATTCAATGCAAGCTCCTGGTTTGCATCATTCAGGACCACAAAGGCATTGTTGCCTCCCAGTTCCAGTACACATTTCTTCAGATGAAGACCCGCCTGGGCAGCCACTGCCCTTCCTGCAGCTTCACTCCCTGTTAGCGATACCGCCACTACGTATTCGTGGGCAATTACACCGGCAACCCGGTCGGATGAGATGGCAAGGTTTTGAAAAACACCCTCTGCATATCCTGCTTCTGTAAATATCTCTTCAAGAGCCATGGCGCAGCCCTGCACGTTTGAGGCATGCTTCAGCAGCATCGTATTGCCTGCCATCAGCACAGGTGCAGCGCATCGGAATACCTGCCAGAATGGATAGTTCCAGGGCATAATTGCAAGTATGGGCCCAAGGGCCTGGTAGATCACCCTGCTCTCCTCGGCTTCAGTAACAACCACCCTCTCGTGGAGGAATTCCTCTGCATGAACCGCATAATACTCGCAAACCCATGCACATTTGCGAACTTCGGCTTCAGCCTCCTTTACCGGCTTTCCCATCTCCCGGGTAATGAGTTCCGCCAGCTCGGCACTGCGTTCCCTCAGAATACCGGCCACCCGGTTCATCAGCTCCTCCCTTTCAGCAAAAGCACTTTTCCTGTATTTTTTAAATGCAGTCCCGGCCCTTCCCAGGCGAACGGTCAGGTTGATATCCGATAGCTGAGGGTAGTTCACCACCCTGGAAGGATCAAAGGGATTGATGCTTTTAAGAACTGGCATAACAATGTTAATTTTCAGGTTTTTACACGTGAAAGCGCAATTTAGGAGAAACAGGGGGATTATCAAAACCTGAACCAGGGCTTTGCACCCGGGCTTGTGCCAAATCGCGGCATGGACTCATTATCTGGCATATAATGCTTAAATTTCCGGCATCATTTTACAAACGATTATGCCCATTCGGAATGGATAAGAAAAGGTTCAAAACCACTTCTCAGATTATACTTGCAATCATTTTTATTGTCCTGATAAACAATAGAGTTAATTCCCAGACCATTAGAATAATGCCCCTTGGGAACTCCATTACCGCTGGCAGCATGTGCACCAATGGAGATATTCACACCTGTGTTGCCCTGGGAGGAAACAATGCGGTAGGATACAGGCAAAAATTGTCCAGTCTGCTTACTGCGGCTGGATACAATTTTGATTTTGTGGGCTCAGAACAATATGGATATTCAATCATGTCTGATGCCGATTGTGCCGGCTTTGGTGGAATCAGGGACTCTCAGCTTGCAGATATTATGGAAACCGGAAGCTCCTCACATTATTCGGGAACGGTAAGCAATGGTCCATATATGAATTCCTACCCGGCCGATATCGTATTGCTGCATATCGGGACCAACGATTTCCTGGCTTCCGATACTGCCTGGACCGACATTCCCAGGATCCTGGATGCCATAGATGATTATGAGGTCGCAAACAATACCACCGTCACCGTTTTCCTGGCCCGCATCATCAGTTCCCGGTATGCCGCCTGCTGGACCAATCCATGGGTGATGGCCTACAACAGGCTCATTGATAACCTGGCAGCCTCCAGGATCGCTAATGGTGACCAGCTGATCCTTGTGGATATGGAATGTGGCGCCGGAATGGATTATAACAATGATATGATGGATCAGGTTCATCCGAACCAGGCCGGGTATGACAAAATGGGTGAGGCCTGGTTTGCGGCCATCGAAGCCTGGTCGACCCCGACTGGCCCCACCTATAGCCTGACCATGGAACCTTCCATTGGAAGCGGAACCACATTCCCTTCCGAGGGTGCACACAATTATGCGCAGGGAAGCACTGTAACGCTTACTGCAACTGCTGCTGCCGGGTATATCTTTACGGGCTGGAGCGGAGACCAAACAGGGAATGACAATCCCGCCAGTATACTGATGGATGGCAACAAAAATGTCTCAGCCACTTTTGAGCAGCGCAACTATAGCCTGACAGTCATTACCGACAGCACCGCCGGAGCTATAGTGCAACCGGATGGAACCATATCTGTCGGACACGGTGTCCAAACAGCCATTTCGGTCGATTCGATACCTGAAGGAAGTAGTTTTGACGGTTGGGAAATCATTTCCGGATCTTCGGTCAGCATTGCCAATCCTTTCTCCCAGAGCACCACAGTTAAGCTTGAGTCGGGCAATGCCACAGTTCGTGCGAACTTTACAAATGTCACACACAGTGTGAGAATTGATATAACCGGTGAAGGAACTGTGGGCAAAACACCTGACCTGGAAAACTACCCAAAAAACAGTGTGGTTACCCTGACAGCATTGCCGGCCGAGGGGCATCATTTTGTAAGGTGGACAGGCGACGTAACAGGCACTGCCAACCCGGCCGATTTGCTGATGAATGGAGAAAAAGGACTGCGTGCCACCTTCCAAAAAAGCACCTACCAGCTCACTGTAAGTACTGACGGCACAGCAGGAAGCGCTGTAAACCCGGCAGGCACAGTCACCGTGGATCATGGCGCGCAAACCAGCATATCGGTCAGCCAGGTACCCGGGGGGTTCGTTTTTGATGGCTGGGAGGTCACTGCCGGAAGTTCGGTGTTTATAGCAGACCCTTCCTCCCTGAGCACCTTCGTTAAACTTGAATCGGGCGATGGGACTGTTCAGGCAAACTTTGCATCAGCCTCCCATTCAATATCAATCGCCACAGTGGGTGAGGGAAGCGTAGCGAAAATGCCCGACCAGGCAGAATACCCGCATAAGAGTATGCTTACGCTGACAGCCACTCCGGAAAATGGATATTATTTTGTAGGGTGGACCGGCGATTTGGTGGGAGAAAACAATCCTGTCGATGTGCTTATGGATGAAAACAAGGACATCATTGCCTCCTTCGAAAAAATCAGGTACGAGCTGACTGTCATTACAGACGGAACAGCCGGGGCTATCGTGGATCCGGCAGGCACTTCATCGGTTGATCCTGGTATTGCAACAGATATATCGGTAATCCAGGTACCCGAGGGCTTTATTTTTAATGGCTGGGAGGTCACTTCCGGAACTTCGGTGATATTAGCTGACCCTTCCTCTCTCAGCACCACCGTTAAACTTGAATCAGGCAATGGTACGATTCAGGCAAACTTTGTAAGCAATACACACAGCTTGAACCTCCAGGTATCAGGCATGGGAAGTATTGACAAAACACCTGACCAGGCAGAATACGCACATAACAGTGTGCTTACCCTTGCAGCCACTCCCGAAAGTGGATATTATTTTGTCGGGTGGACCGGCGATCTGGAGGGAGAGAGCAATCCGGTCGAAGTGCTTATGGATGGAAACAAGGAAATTACAGCCTCTTTTGAAAGACTTATTTATGAACTTACGGTGACTACCGATGGTACAAACGGAGCGGAAGTAGACCCGGAGGGTACCCTATCGGTAGATCACGGTGAAGAAACCGTCATAGCGGTAAGCCAGGTACCTGTAAACAGTAAATTTAACGGATGGGAAATCATCTCAGGCTCTTCTGTAACTATCAATGATCCTTCATCGATAAGCGCAACGGTAAGGCTGGAATCAGGTAATGCAACCATTCGTGCAAATTTCAAGGATAGTGTCACAGCCGGAACCATTCAAAGCCTGGATAATACAGGAAGCCTGGTTATTTTGCCGAACCCTGCAGTGGATTATATACACATAAAACTTACTAACTATGCCGGGCTTTCTGGCAGGATCCAGGTAATCGATTTGAATGGACAACAGCTAATCTCCCGGGATATTGATATCAGATATCCCCACTTCCAGATTGAGATTACTGACCTGGCACCTGGGATCTATATGCTTCGCTGGATCATGGATTCAGGAGAGGTTAAAAAGGGAAAATTTGTAAAGCTGAATTAAGCTGAAATATAAATCACAGTGCCTTTAAATTGCACTTCGCCTGAGATTTAGGCGTGAGACGGTTTACTATTTGAATATGATTGCAATCAGTTGCATTTTTTCAACTATATTTGTTAACTACTTACTATTTACCATTTACTAATTACCATTTACTATTTACCATTTACTAATTACCATTTACTATTTACTATTTACTATTTACCATTTACTATTTACCATTTACTAATTACAATTTACTAACCGACCCTTTTACCTTTTCCTATGAAACTTTCCCTTTTTGACATTCTGATTATCTGTGCTTACCTGGCCTCTACCATCATCATAGGCCTGGTGATGAAGAAACGAGCCCAGAAAGATAAAACGGCATACATGCTGGGAGGTAACAAACTGCCATGGTATATGCTGGGACTGAGCAACGCATCGGGCATGTTCGATATCTCCGGAACTATGTGGCTTGTGACCCTGGCTTTTGTTTATGGATTGAAATCCATATGGATTCCGTGGCTCTGGCCGGTCTTCAACCAGATATTCCTGATGGTCTTTCTTTCCATCTGGCTCAGGCGCTCGAATGCAACCACAGGGGCAGAATGGATACGCACCCGTTTTGGAGCAGGAAGGGGGGGTGTTCAATCGCACTGGATTGTTGTAGCATTTGCCCTGATCTCCTGTCTCGGCTTCCTTACCTATGGCTTCATAGGCCTGGGCAAATTCGTGGAGATTTTCATTCCCTGGGAAGTGATTTCCCCTTATGTTCCATTCGATGTGGCTCCGCAATATGTAGCCCATGTCTATGGAATCATCTTTACACTTTTCGCCATGTTCTATGCCATCCTGGGTGGTATGACCAGTATTGTCTGGGCCGATGTAATCCAGTACACCATTATGACCATCTCGGCTGTGGTGATCGGGGTAATTGCCATGAATGCACTTACCGACCATCCCCTGCTGGTTCCCGATGGCTGGATGAATCCCTTCTTCGGAGCCAGGCTGGAATTGGACTGGAGTACTATTATTCCTGAGGTAAATGAAAAAATTATAAGCGATGGCTATTCCCTCTTCGGAATATTCTTCAGCATGATGCTTTTTAAGGGTGTCCTGGTAAGTATGGCAGGGCCTGCACCCAACTATGACATGCAGAAAATTCTCTCCACAAAGTCGCCCAGGGATGCAGCCAAGATGTCCGGTTTTGTATCCGTGGTACTGATGCCTGCCAGGTACTTCATGATTGCAGGTTTCGCAGTGCTGGGTCTTGTTTTCTATGATCAGCTGGACCTGATCGTAGGTAATAAAATCGATTTTGAACAAATCCTTCCATCGGCCATCAGCCAGTTTGTTCCCGTGGGTTTCATGGGCCTTTTGCTGGCCGGATTACTGGCAGCATTTATGTCCACCTTCGCCGGAACGCTTAATGCGGCACAGGCATACATTGTTAACGATATCTACCTGAAGTACCTAAAACCCGAAGCCTCCCAGAAACAGGTAAGCCGTACCAACTACATCACCGGTATTGTGGTTGTGGCTATCAGTGTATTCTTTGGATTTTTCGCCCAGGATGTGAACAGCGTTCTGCAATGGATCGTATCTGCCCTCTGGGGAGCATATGTAGTATCCAACATCCTGAAATGGTATTGGTGGCGATTCAACGGATCAGGCTTCTTCTGGGGAATGGCTGTAGGAATCATTTCCGCACTGATTTGTAGCAGGATCTTCGACTTCCTGGATCTCTATTACTTCCCCATTATTGTGGCAGCATCGGCTGTTGCAGCCATCATTGGAACCTATACCAAGCCGCCCACGGATGAAGAGACCCTGAAGAGCTTCTATAAAAACGTAAAACCCTGGGGCTTCTGGAAACCAATCCATGAAAAGGTAGTTGCAGAAGATCCCACTTTTGAAAGGAATCAGGATTTCTGGAAGGATATGTTCAACATTGTAGTGGGTACAATTGGCCAGACTGCCCTGGTTATATTCCCCATCTACATTGTTCTTAAAAAAGCGCTTCCACTGGGCATTTCCCTGGCTATTGTGGTAATATGTATGATCATCATGAAGAAGACCTGGTGGGACAGGCTTCCTGAAAAATAGAGATGATGATGAAGGAAGAAATCTTACAGAATTTACGCAAGGAGCTGGAAAATGAACTGATGGAGAACATTCTTGCCTGGTGGATGGAACACACCCCAGACCAGGAAGAAGGAGGTTTTCTCGGACATGTAACACACAAAAACCAGCCTGAGAAGGGAGCAGGAAAAGGAGCGGTCCTGAACGCACGCATTCTATGGACCTTTTCAGCAGCCTACAGGATGTACGGTAAGCAGGAACATCTGGAAACAGCAAGGAGGGCTTATGAATACATTATCACCCACTTTACAGACAAGAAACACGGGGGAGTATTCTGGGAACTGGAGTCCGATGGAAGCAGGCTTTCCGAGCGCAAACAGATTTATGCAATCGCCTTTACCATATACGGACTTGCAGAATATCATATGGCCAGCGGCAATGAGCAGGCACTGAAAATCGCAAAGGGACTTTTCCGGGATATTGAGGCCAATGCCCTGGACCGTGAGAAGAATGGTTATACGGATGCGCTTTCGAGAGACTGGCAGCCACTGGAGGACCTGAGGCTCAGCGACAAGGACCAGAATGAGAGCAAGACCATGAACACCCACCTCCACATCCTGGAGGGCTATGCCAATTTGTACAGGGTATGGAAATCCCCGGCACTGAAAGCAGCCCTTGAAAATGTGCTGAGACTACTTATAGACAGGTTCCTCGACCAGCGTAGTTTTCATTTAAATCTCTTTTTTGACGAAAACTGGACCCTCCGCTCGAGCCTTGTCTCCTATGGTCACGACATTGAAGCAAGCTGGCTCATGCACGAGGCCGCAATGGTACTCGGAAATAGCACCCTCATTGAGGAGACCGGAAAACTGGCAGTGGAGATAGCCCGTGAGAACTTCCGGGGACTTGATCAGGATGGAGGACTTTTTTATGAATGGTTCCCTGAAGAGAATCGGATGGATTCAGACAAGCACTGGTGGCCCCAGGCTGAGGCTATGGTGGGTTACTTCAACGCTTACCAGCTGTCCGGCGATGAGGAATTCTTGGAAAAGACAAGCGAAAGCTGGACTTTTATAAAAGAGAAGCTTATCGACAGGGAATTTGGCGAGTGGCACTGGAGTGTGAACCAAAAGGGTGTTCCACAGAGAGAAAAAGAGAAAGCCGGGTTCTGGAAGTGTCCCTACCATAATGGCAGGGCATGCATGGAGCTGATCGGCCGGATCGACAAAACCATAAAATAATAAGTGATGAAACTGACGTCCTTTGTACTGGCAATGGTTCTGCTTAGTTCTTGCGCTCCGGGGAAATCCGACCGGGTTGAAGAACTATTGAGTAAAATGACGCTGGAGGAAAAAATCGGACAACTGAACCAGTATACCGGCAGATGGGAGATGACAGGGCCCGCTCCGGAAAACGACTGGGCACAGGACGGTCTGAAAAGAATTGAATCCGGCGAACTGGGTTCAATGCTGAATGTGGTAGGAGCCGAGGCTACCCGGAATGCACAAAAACTGGCAGTAGAAAATTCCCGCCTGGGCATTCCAATGATTTTTGGCTATGATGTGATCCACGGATACCGCACCATGTTCCCTATGCCTTTGGCCGAAGCGGCTACCTGGGAACCCGAACTGGCACGCCTCACATCGCGGGTCGCGGCTATCGAAGCATCTGCAGGAGGGCTACACTGGACCTTTGCCCCGATGGTTGATATTGCAAGGGATGCCCGCTGGGGCAGGATTGTGGAAGGCTCGGGGGAAGATCCCTACCTGGGATCTCTTTTTGCAGCCTCCAGGGTCTTAGGATTCCAGGGAGAAGACCTGTCGGCCGATAACACCATAGCCGCCTGTGCCAAGCACTTTGCAGCCTATGGTTTTGTCGAGGGGGGACGTGATTACAATACAGTTGATGTAAGCGAACACACCCTTGAAAACTACATCTATCCGCCCTTCAAAGCATGTGTGGATGCCGGTGTTGCCACCTTCATGAATGCATTCAATGTGATCGGCGGCATACCTTCAACAGGAAACAGCCCAATGGTGAGGGGAGTACTTAAGGGAAAATGGGGATTTGAAGGATTTGTAGTTTCTGACTGGAACTCGGTGGGTGAAATGGTAGAACATGGTGTTGCAGCGAACCAGAAGGAAGCGGCCAGACTGGCTATTGAGGCAGGATGTGACATGGACATGGAAGGGAAATGCTATGAGGGCTACCTGAAAGAACTGGTTGAAAATGGAGTGGTGAATGAGAATACCATTGATGACGCGGTTCGAAGGATCCTCAGGGTAAAAGAACAGCTGGGGCTTTTTGATGATCCCTACCGCTATTCCAATGAAGAACGTGAAAAAGAGATGCTTTTGCATCCCGACCACCTGGCCCTTGCAAGAGAAGTAGGAAGACGCAGCCTGGTACTGCTGAAAAACGACGGCATTTTACCCCTCGAGAAAAAGGGCCAAAGGATTGTACTGATAGGCGAACTGGCAGAAGATAAGGACTCACCCCTTGGGAACTGGAGGGCGCAGGCCATTGCAAACAGTGCGGTATCAGTACTTGAAGGGATGCAGGCAAAACTTGAGGGCTCATCCATTAACTTCCAGAAAGGCCCTGACTATGTTGCTTCGAAAACCGGTTTCCTGGACCCACTGAATATAAATACAACGGATCCTTCAGGGATCAGGGAAGCAGTTGAAGCAGCCAGGGTTGCCGACATTGCCGTATTGGTCCTGGGTGAAAATTGCTACCAGAGTGCCGAAGCGCGCAGTGTTACCGACATTTCACTCAAGGGATTCCAAAAGGAGCTATTAAACAAAGTGCTGGAGGTGAATCACAATGTTGTGCTTGTCCTGATGAACGGGCGACCACTTGATATCACAGATTTTGCAGATCGCGTGTCAGGGCTTCTGGTGGCCTGGCATCCAGGCTCTGAATCCGGAAATGCAATTGCAGATGTATTATTTGGCGATTACAATCCCTCGGGAAGGCTGCCTTTATCATGGCCCCGCGCTGTGGGTCAGCTTCCACTATACTACAATTATAAAAATACGGGACGACCTACGGATGAGAGAAATTTTGTAAACACTTCCCGTTACATCGACCTTAGCAATGATCCGCTGTTTCCCTTTGGTTTTGGCCTTACTTATACCCATTTTGAATACAGCAAGCTGGTTTTAAAAGACAGCACACTGACTCAGGGTGAAGAGATTGAAATTAAAGCTACGATTAGCAATACCGGCGATCGTTTTGGAGAGGAAGTGGTTCAGCTTTATATACAGGATGTGACTGCCACGGTTGCTCGTCCGGTGAGAGAGCTGAAAGGATTCCAAAAGATTGGACTGGAACCAGGCAGCTCTGAAGATGTAATATTTACCCTGAAGGCAGAAGACCTGATCTATTTCGGAGCGGATCGCCAGTGGGGAATTGAGCCGGGAACCATCCGGGTCTGGATAGGACCCAATGCAAGCAAAGGACTTGAATCGTCCTTCGAAATCAAATAGACCAACAAGAAAGTTTTTATCATGAGTACACAAATTTTTGAATTACGAAAAGCCAAAATCCGCAAGGAACATGAAGCCCTGTTAAGCAGGAAAAATGAAGAAATCTTCAGCACAAATGGTATCTTCAGCAGGCACCTGAACCCGGTGCTGACCCGTGAACACTTCCCCATGGAGTGGAGGTATGATTTTAATCCAAAGACCAATCCCCTGTTCATGGAACGGATCGGATACAATGCTGCCATGAATTCGGGAGCCATCAAATGGAATGGAAAGTACCTGCTTGCAGTAAGGTGTGAAGGCAACGACCGTAAATCTTTCTTTGCCATCGCTGAAAGCCCCAACGGAATCGACAACTTTCGTTTTTGGAAAAAACCAATTACAATGCCCGAGACTGAGGATCCCGACACCAATGTGTACGACATGAGACTCACACAGCATGAAGATGGTTACATATATGGCGTATTCTGTACAGAACGAAAAGATCCGGATGCACCTGCTGGCGACACCAGCTCGGCCGTGGCAGCTGCAGGGATTGCCCGAACGAAAGACCTCCTGGAATGGGAACGGCTGCCTGACCTGGTCACTTATGGCGGACAGCAAAGAAACGTGGTGCTGCATCCTGAATTTATAGACGGGAAATATGGATTCTATACCCGTCCGCAGGACGGCTTTATAGATACTGGTTCAGGGGGAGGTATTGCCTTTGGATTATCCGATTCCATGGTGAATGCCGAGGTAAAAGAGGAAAATATCCTGGATGCCAAAACCTACCACACCATCTATGAACTGAAAAACGGTCAGGGTCCGGCACCTATCAAAACAAAAGATGGCTGGCTCAACCTGGCCCACGGCGTAAGGAACTGTGCTGCCGGATTAAGGTATACACTGTATATGTTCATGACGGCCCTTGAAGATCCCACAAAGGTGATTCATAAACCCGCCGGACTGCTCATGGGTCCCCTGGGAGAGGAACGGATCGGTGATGTTTCCAACGTTCTTTTTACAAATGGCTGGATTGCCGACGATGATGGAAAGGTATTTATCTACTATGCATCGTCCGACACCCGTATGCATGTGGCCACCTCGAGTTTAGCCCAACTGGTGGACTATTGCAAAAACACGCCCGAAGACGGATTGCGTTCGGCTGCCTCTGTACAGGCCATCAAAAACCTGGTGGACAGGAATCAGGCCTTTCTGTAAAAACCATTCGCCGGTATACCCGGCTGGCCAATACTAATCTTCACGCTATGAAAAGAGGATTCCTGATTGCGCTCACCCTGACACTGCTCACTGCCTGTGACAGTAAACCTGAAAAGGCCGACAGTGGCACTTTTGTTTCGGAAGAAACGGATGGCCATCGTTTCATCCTCTTTGAAAATGAAAGTCCTGCCAGCATCCTCTGCAGTTCAGAAGACCAGGCGGGTGTATTAAGGGCTGCTGAGGATCTACAGGCTGATTTTTTAATGGTTACGGGCAGCAAAGCTGATCTTTATTCCGGTCCGGAAAAATTAAGTTCCCGCTCCCATTCAGTAATCATCATCGGAACCATTGGAAGCAGTCCACTGATCGATGGAATGATCCAGGGTGGCACGCTTGATGTATCTGACATCCAGGGTAAATGGGAATCCTCACTTACCACAGTGGTGGAGCATCCACTTCCCGGAATCGACAGGGCACTGTGTATTGCTGGGAGTGACAGGCGGGGAACCATTTACGGGATATACGAGCTATCAGCTCAAATCGGGGTATCACCCTGGTACTATTGGGCCGACGTAAAACCGGCTGTAAAAAAATCGCTCTATGCGCGAAATGGAAAATTCATCCTGGGTGAACCCGCAGTGAAATACAGGGGAATTTTCATTAATGATGAGGCCCCTGCCCTTGCGGGTTGGGCAGATGAAAACTTTGGAGGGTTTAACCACGATTTCTACGAGCATGTATTCGAGCTAATCCTCAGAATGAAGGGAAATTACCTCTGGCCGGCCATGTGGGGAAGAGCATTCTATGATGATGACCCTGAAAATGCAAGACTTGCCAATGAATACGGTGTAGTGATTGGCACCACCCACCATGAACCCCTGATGCGTGCCCACGTTGAATGGGCCAGGTATGGTAATGGTCCCTGGGACTACAGCAAAAATACCGATACCCTCAGGGCATTCTGGAAAAGGGGCATCGAACGAATGGGAGATTTTGAAAGCATTGTGTCCCTGGGGATGCGGGGAGATGGTGATGAACCCATGACCGAAGGCACCGCCATCGCTTTATTGGAGCAGATTGTAAAGGATCAACGAGACATCATCAAGGAGACTACTGGCAAAGCCATTGATCAGACCCCCCAGCTGTGGGCGCTTTATAAAGAGGTACAGGACTATTACGACAAAGGCATGAGGGCTCCCGACGATGTTACACTTTTACTATGTGACGACAACTGGGGAAATATCCGAAAACTTCCACAGGCGAACGGGCCCCGACTAAGCGGGGGTTACGGAATATACTATCATTTCGATTACGTGGGAGATCCGCGGAATTACAAATGGCTTAATACAACGCAGATAGAGAGGGTCTGGGAACAGATGCACCTGGCCCATGAATTTGGCGCAAATGAGATATGGATAGTCAATGTGGGAGATATCAAACCCATGGAACTGCCCACCCAATTCTTTCTCGATTATGCATGGAATCCCGATCAATGGAATCCGGGTAACATTGCGGAGTACTATAGCCAGTGGGCCACACAACAATTTGGAACTGGCTTTGCCGGACCGGTAGCCGATATTCTTTCGGCCTATACCAAATTCAATTCAAGACGAAAACCCGAACTCATCTCCCCGGAAACCTATAGCCTGACACACTACAGGGAGGCAGAGGCTATAGTTGCCGAATACAGGGAGCTGGAAGAACTGGCAGAATTTATTTACAAGGACATTCCAGGTGAACTGAAAGATGCTTATTACCAACTGGTCCTATTCCCAGTGAAAGCCTGTGCGAACCTGAACGAACTCTACGTGTCGGCCGCAAAAAACAAGCGCTACGCTGCCCAGGGCCGGTCTGCCACTAACCGGATGGCTGAACGGGTAAGGGAGTTGTTCCGGGAAGACAGTTTGCTTACCGCATATTACCATAACTCCATGGCCGGCGGGAAATGGAATCACATAATGTCGCAGACTCATATTGGCTATACTTACTGGCAACAGCCCGAACAGAATAACATGCCGGAAGTCATTGAAATAACATTGCCGCAAACAGCGCTCATGGGCGTGGCTTTTGAGTATTCAGAAAAGGCCTGGCCGGCAGACAATGAAAAACCTGCCCCCTATGTCTTTGACCGTGACAACAGGCAGCAGTATTACATCGAGGTTTTTAAGCGGGGAAGCCTTGCATTTGACTGTTCAGTCACCCCGGGTGAGCCCTGGATTACAGTTTCGGACCACGCACTTAGGATTACCGAACAGGAAAGAATATACCTGGGGGTAAACTGGGACCTGGCTCCCGGCGGACTTCATTCGGTTCCCGTAAAAATAATGGGTCCCGAAGGACAGTGGATAGAGATTCTAATGGAAGTCGACAACCGGCCAAACCGCCCTGAGATCACTGAGGGTGAAGTGTTTTTCAAAAACAGGGGCGCGATATCCATGGAGGCTGACCATTTTCTAAAGGCCGTTGGAGGCAGCGATGTGGATTGGCACGTGATCCCCAACCTTGGGAGAACCGGCTCCTCCGTGATCACCCTTCCGGTGACGGCTGATCCTTCTGAACCAGGGGGCGATTCACCCCATTTGGAATACCATTTCTACACCGGGGATACAGGACTCCATGTGGTATACTCCTACCTCTCTCCCACCCTCAATTTTCACAACAATGATGGAATCAGCTTTGCTGTTTCCATTGATGATGAAGCCCCGCAGATGGTCAACATGCATGAAAATGACACAGTGGACTTATGGAGGCAATGGGTGGCAGACAACATCAATATCCAGACCAGCAGGCATTTAATCTCCGAACCCGGCATACATACCCTTAAATGGTGGAGGGTAGATGCGGGGGTGGTACTCCAGAAGATCGTAATCCAGGATGATTCCCAGGATGCTCCATCCTACCTGGGACCTCCTGAAAGTATCCGGATTATCCCAAAATCACCCTGACCAGGTTTTTGCTACCCGCCTCACATAAGGGGATCAGGGAATCTTCAATGACTTTGCCATTGAGTTCAACGGATTTTACTCCGGAAGATACCCGATCCGGATTACTGATTTCAATCCGGTAGCTGGCTCCCCTGAACTTGCGGGTTACTGTATATCCCTCCCAGGAAGCGGGGATTACCGGATGGATCCTCAGACCATCAAATTCGGGCCTGACCCCTAAAATAAACTGGGAAATAGCATAAAAATTCCAGGCTGCAGTACCCGTAAGCCAGCTGTTTTTTGCCTCCCCGGGTTTCTGGGCATCCTTACCCGCAATCATCTGTGAATACACATAGGGCTCGGTCTTATGCAGGTCACTGATATCTTCAAGGTAGGGTGGACAAATCTTTTTATAATAATCCCAGGCAGCTTCCCCGTTACCTTCGAGGGTCTCTGCAATCATTATCCAGGGATTGTTGTGACAAAAAATTCCAGCATTCTCCTTATAACCTTCAGGATAGGTACTGATCTCACCATATTTCATTATATACTTGGAAAAGGGTGGATTGTTCAGCACAATCCCATATTCACAATCGAGTCTTTCCTTCACCGAATCCAGGGCAGTACGTGCGCGTCCGTCTTCCAGTCCAATCCCGGCCATGATACACATTCCCTGGGACTCAATGAAGATCTTGCCTTCTTCCTGCTCTTCACTTCCCACCTTTTCGCCAAAGTGGTCGTAGGCCCTGATGAACCAACTACCATCCCATCCGTGTTCATCCACAACGGTCTTCATTTTGGCAATATGCCCGGCAGCTTCATGGGCTTCATTTTCCTTACCAAGCTTCTGGCAAAGTTTCACGAAGGTTTCCCCGTAAAGCACAAACATCCCGGCGATAAAGACAGATTCGGCCACACCGCCTTCCATATTTTCGGTAGTCTGAAATGGCTCTCCGGGTGTATCGGAGAAACAGTTCAGATTCAGACAATCGTTCCAGTCGGCCCGTCCAATCAACGGAAGCTTATGGGGTCCCAGGTTATTCACAACGTGATAGAAGGAACGCTTCAGATGTTCAAAAAGGGTAGCTTTATTGCTTTCGTCGTTATCGAAGGGCACCATTTCATCCAGAATCGACCAGTCGCCCGTCTCCCGGATATACTCATCGGTAGAAAGAATCAGCCAGAGCGGGTCGTCATTGAAATTACTTCCCACAGCATCATTCCCCTTTTTTGTAAGCGGTTGATACTGGTGATAAGCTCCTCCATCCTCAAACTGGGTAGAGGCTATATCAATGATCCGCTCACGCGCTCTTTCAGGAACCTGGTGTACAAAACCAATCAGGTCCTGGTTGGAATCCCTGAATCCCATTCCACGTCCGATTCCGGATTCGAAGAAGGAAGCACTTCGGCTAAAGTTGAAGGTCACCATACACTGATACTGGTTCCAGATATTGACTACCCTGTTAAGCTTTTCTTCGGGATGTTCAAGCTGGTATACCGACAAAAGATCATCCCAAAAAACAGCGAGCTTATCAAAGGCCCGGTCAACATCAGCCGGGGTCTGAAACTGTGCCATCATCTCCTCAGCGGGTGCCTTGTTAATTACCTGTGGACCCACAAATTTCTTTTCTACCGGGACCTCCACGTAGCCCAGTACAAATACAAGTTGTTTCTCTTCCCCTGGTTCGAGTTCAATTTTCAGGTGATGGGAGGCCATGGGCGACCAGCCATGGGCATGGGAGTTCCTGGATTTACACTCCATCACAGCATCTGGAGCATCAAAACCATTGTAAAGCCCTATAAATTCATTCCTGTCGGTATCCAGTCCGTCTACCTTCTGATTTACCGTGTAGAATGCATAGTGGTCGCGCCGCTCCCTGTATTCGGTTTTATGATAGATGGTCGAGTCCACAATCTCCACCTGACCGGTTGAAAAATTGCGCTGAAAATTCGTATTATCATCAAGGGCATCCCAGAGGCACCACTCCACAAAAGAAAAGAGGGAGAACGAGCGCTTTCGGTCACTCTTGTTGGTGAGTTTCACCCGTTGAACCTCACCCTTGTATCCAATGGGGACCATGTACAGTACTTCTGCTTCAAGCTGATCCACTTCCCCGGTAATCCGGGTATATCCCATGCCGTGACTGCATTCATATTTATCCAGCTCCCGCTTTACGGGTTTCCAGCCGGGCGACCATACATTTCCGTTCTCATTAATATAAAAATATTTACCACCGTCATCCACCGGGACATTGTTGTAACGGTAACGGGTAAGCCTTCTCAAGCGTGCATCCTTATAAAAGCTGTAACCTCCTGCAGTATTGGTTACAATGGAGAAAAAGTCCTCACAGCCCAGGTAGTTTATCCATGGATAGGGAGTCCTTGGATTGGTAATTATATATTCTCTTCTCTGATCATCGAATTTTCCGAACTTCATAAGTCTCTTTCCTTTTATATGACTATTCTTTTTTGGAGGAATAAATATACAATAAATCAATTTTGAAATGTATCTTGTGATATATTCATTCTATGTCGGAACATAAAAAATATCTTGAACTTGCAATCCGCGAGGCAGAGGCCGGAATGAGGGCTGGAGAAGGTGGCCCTTTCGGGGCTGTGATTGTTCGTGACGGGATCATCATCGGACAGGCACACAATACAGTTATCCATAGTCACGACCCCACTGCCCATGCCGAGGTAAATGCCATCCGCGATGCCTGCAGCAGGCTAAAAACTCATCACCTGAGCGGGGCAACCATCTACTCCAATTTTGAGCCATGCCCCATGTGCCTTTCAGCCATATACTGGGCTGATATTCGAAGTCTCTGGTATAGTGGCGGGAGAGAAGACGCGGAAAAGGCAGGGTTCATGGATCGTCAACTCTATGACGAAATTGCACTCCCTGCAGCTTCACGCGAAATCGTATCTACCCGGATCAGCCTCGAGGAAATGAACCATCTGCTGGATGAATGGGACCGCATGGAGGGAAAAATCCTCTATTAATAATTGCCGGTTTTCAAGAATAATTCGGGATCATCTGCTATTTTTATAGGCTCACACTAATTTTACCACCCATGAACAGACGTAGCTTTATTGAAAAAACTGCCCTCGGCACCGGGGCCATGACCATTCTTCCAAATCATGTATTGGGACACAGTAGCTTTCTGGCCCCTTCAGACAGGATTAACCTGGGATATATCGGAGTGGGTAAACAAAGCCTGGGACTGCTCTCATATATAAACGAATGTCCCGAAACCATCGTTCTGGCTGCCAGTGATGTGGATCAGAAAAAACTGGCCCACTTCAAAAGTGTCGCTGAGAAAGCCAACGGGGAAAAGCTTAAGGGAGGCAAACAGAAGGTCAGCACCTACGAAAACTACAGGGAATTACTGGAACGAAAGGATATTGATGCCGTTGTCATTGCTTCGCCCGACCACTGGCACTCCATGATGGTTATTGATGCTGCTAAAGCAGGAAAGGACATCTATTGCGAAAAACCAATGGCACTTACCGTAGCGGAAGGCAGGGCCATGGTGACAGCGTCCAGGAAGTACGCGCGTGTTTTTCAAACAGGTAATATGCAACGTTCCTGGAGAAATTTCAGACATGCATGTGAGATGGTTTCAAATGGATATATCGGTGAGGTAAAAGAGATCAATGTAAATGTTGGGGCTCCGGTCATTGCCTGCGACCTCCCCTCCGAGCCCGTGCCCGAATACCTGAACTGGGACCTGTGGGTGGGACCTTCTATGTACAGGGACTATAACCCGGTGCTCTCCCCTCCAATTGAGGACAAAAGTTGGGCTATGTGGAGAAGGTACAGAGATTTTGGAGGTGGTGGAATCACCGATTGGGGAGCCCATATGTTTGACATTGGACAGTGGGCCCTTGGAATGGACCAGTCAGGTCCCGTAGAGTTCATCCCGCCAAAGAAACGCGACACAACGGGAATGAAAATGATCTATGCCAGCGGAGTAGAAATGAACCATGTGGACTGGGGTGAGAATAATGCCGTACAGTTCCTGGGTTCAGAGGGGAAAATTGAAATCAGCAGAGATTTTTACCGCTCGGATATTGATGGCCTTACAAATTTTGAACTGAAGGACAGCGATCGGGCACTTTATAGAAGTGAGAACCACTATCAGGACTGGATAGATGCCATAAAGAAGAGAAGCCGGCCTGTTTCGGATGTTGAAACCGGACACCGCACTGCCTCTCTTTGCAATATTATAAACATGGCATACACCCTGGAGAGACCCTTGAAATGGGCCCCTGCGCATGAGAAGTTTATCGATGATGATGATGCCGACAGAATGCTCACCAGGGCCTTCAGAGGTAAATGGGATTTTACTGATTATTAATTATTTTTCATAAATTTCAGATATGAAAAGCCGTGCTGCCTTGCCCGCCCTGTTACTCTTAATTTTATGTATCCCCTTCCAAGGGCTGGCACAGCAATGCACTCCAGGTTCAAAATCTAACGATATTCAGGCAGATCAACTTTGCTCACCTGTTCAGGTTATTTACTGGACAGTAGCCTATAAAGGGGTGGACCCATCTGTGACGAATGTATCTATATATATTGACTGGGATGATGGCTTTACAGAAACCCTTCCGGCAGCTGAATCTGCGGGAAGAACCTTTACTGCCATTGGAGTCCACAACTACATTTCAATGGATGAAAAGTGTAATTATCATCCAACTGCTACCATGATTGTAGACGGCACCCTCTGTACATCCCAATGGCAAGATCAGATTGTAACCATCTGGGATGTGGATAATAAGAACGGCGCCTATGTAAGTGCAAGTCCCAACGTCTACCCGGTCTGTGTGGGGAACTCGGCCACCATGAGGTTCAATGACGACACAAGGTACAATTGTGTCCCCCCCCAGGAAGAGGACAACCGCAATGAGAGCACAAGGTGGATTCAGTGGGTATATGGTACCAGCAATGACATGAGCGGAAACCCGGTAAGCGTAGATGGTTACACCGGGCCCTGGCCTTACACAACACCCGTCAAGGAACTTCCGGGCCCCAGCTGGGGATCCAGCGAAAAGAGCCTGCCTATTTTTGTGGACGATGACAAAGTGATTGGCGAGGAATTCCAGGTGGAGCTCCGTTACTGGAACTATTGCAACAAATATACCGATGGTAAACCGCCGGTAATTGACCGCTCGGTAATCAGGATCGTAGGATTGCCCGATCCCACCATAGACCCGGTTGGACCACTGTGTGAATTCCAGGGTAATGTAACGCTCACTGCGGCCACCGAAGGTGGAACCTGGAGCGGTCCGGGAATCATCAATGATACAGCAGGCATCTTTTCCCCCTCAGTCGCCGGTCCGGGTACACACCTGGTTCACTACCAGGTAACCGACGGGAACTCCTGTAGTGCCGAAGACGATCTTTCCATTGAAGTTATTGATTCCCCCGACGGAACCATCACCCCGGTTGATCCGATTTGTCTGGGAGATGCACCCTTTAATATGGAGGCAGCCACCACCCCGGGAACATGGAAGGGAAGCGCAGGAATTATAAATACCTCTCAGGGAACCTTTTCACCTGCCATTGCCGGACTGGGATCCCATGAAATCACCTACAAAACTGTAACTGATGCCTCCGGCTGCTTCGGGGCTGACACTACCACAATACACGTTGTTCCCCCACCTTTTGCAGCCTTCCTTACACCGGATTCGGCCTGGTGTATACAGGAAACAAACAGCTCCGTTGCAACCATTATTTTCACCGGTCTGGATACCACCACATTTGAATTGATATATGAGGCAAGGGGAATCGCCGATACCCTCTTCAATATGTCTGCGGATACTTTTGACCTCTTTCTCAACAACCTGCCCGGTGAAAACCTTTACATACTTAAAAAGGTCATTGAAAATCATGGAAGTAACAGCTGCGAGACACTCCTGTACGATACGCTTTCCATGCAGGTCAATGGAAATCCGGTGTCTGTCATAAACATGGACTATGACGACCTCTGCAGTCCCGTCGAAGTGAAATTCTCCTCGGATGAGGGTTATAAGCTATATACCTGGGACTTTGGAAGCGGACCCATTGAATCCACCTCAAATACAATTAGCCGGACTTTTATGTATGATTATAAAAACAGCATGCGCATTGTCGGGCAGGATACAATATATGACCTGAGCCGCGAAGACTCCACTTTCCATTTCAGCCTGATGGTGGAAACCTTCTCGGGCTGTGTGGATGTAATTACTGACAGTATCACGGTGTATCCGGTTCCTACTGCCAATTTCTACGTATATCCTGATATTCAATACGATCCAGACTCAGTTGTAAGCCTGCTCAACCTAACTTCTATCGGGACCTGGGACTACGAGTGGAGTTTTGGAGATAATCAAATGGATACGATTAAAGAACCTGTGCAACATGTGTATGATTCATATGGTGTTTATGACATCCAGTTGAAGTCTTTCAGCGAACACTGCAGGGACAGCATTACCCAACGTATAGAGATTCTCCCCCCATCTCCCCAGGCTCGTTTCTATCCCGACACTTCAGGTTGTCCGCCTCTGCTGGTCCAGTTCACCAATACCAGTCTCTATGCAGATACGTATATCTGGGATTTCGATGATGGGAAGTTTTCCGCGGAACCAAATCCTGCACATTTATTCTATGACAACCGTGAACACAATGTAACCATGGCGGCCTACGGTTTATCGGGATCTGATACCGCCACTCACAAAGTATTTGTATATACCCCTCCCCAGGCCATCTTCGAACCCTATCCCAAAGAGTCGAGAAACCTGAAGCAAGTCTTTAAATTCAGCAATAACTCGCTCAACAGCGCCTATTTCCTGTGGGACTTCGGTGATGGAACTACTTCTGCAGAAGAAGAACCCTCACATATATATGAGGAAGAAGGCCAGTATTCCGTAACGCTCTATGCCTGGAGCAACGAGGATTGTGCCGATACCGTTCGCCATGAGAATCTGATTACTGTATTGGCCGGTGAGGGAAAGGTTGAATTCCCCACAGCCTTTGCCTGGAACGGATCGGGTCCCTCCGGAGGACACTGGAAGGAAGGGGAAATTGACAACACCATATTCCATCCGGCGGTTATAAATGTAAAAACATTCAGAATGGTCATTTTCACCCGCTGGGGGGAACAGATCTTCGAAACGAACGACCTCTATATCGGCTGGGATGGCTATATGAAAGGTGGTACTCTTGCCACCGAAGGTGTCTACCTGTGGAAAGCCTGGGTCAAATATGTAGATGGCGTTGAAGAAATTTTAGTGGGTGATATCACCTTCCTTCACTAAAAGGTTTTTTTTATCCCGGAATAATATGTTATTTGTAGGGAGACTTACCATACAAATAACATTTTATGAAACTATTTATTCCCCCCAAGTACAAATCAATCCTGAACCTGAAGGAGTCTGAAAAAGCCATTAAGCAAGTAAAAGATTTTTTTGAAATGAATCTGGCCGCCGAGCTGAAGCTCAGAAGAGTGACAGCACCCCTGTTTGTTCAGAGGGGTACAGGGATAAATGACGACCTTAATGGTACCGAACGTCCGGTTTCCTTCGAAGTAAAGGACATGGAAGGAACCACAGCCGAGATCGTGCATTCACTTGCCAAGTGGAAAAGAATGATGCTGGCTGATTATGAAATTGCCAATGGTTACGGAATCTATACCGATATGAATGCACTCCGGCCCGATGAGGAACTGGACAATATTCACTCCATCTATGTGGACCAATGGGACTGG
>CAZRPW010000001.1:61696-93295 GCA_964601975.1 uncultured Bacteroides sp. | reverse complement strand
CCTGAGACCCGAAGAGCGCACACTGGACTACCTGAAAAAGACCGTCAGGTCCATCTACTCGGTCATTAAACGAACCGAATTTGTGGTCTATGAAAACCACCCTGATATTGTTCCCATATTACCCGAAGACATCCTGTTTATCCATGCAGAAGAGCTTCAGGAACTTTACCCGGATCTAAACCCCAGGGATAGGGAGCATGAAATATGCAAGAAACACGGAGCCGTTTTTCTTATCGGGATCGGCGCAAAGCTTAAAGACGGCCAGGCTCATGACGGAAGGGCACCTGACTACGATGATTGGTCAACCGAAACCAAGAACGGATACAAAGGGCTGAATGGAGATATCCTGGTTTGGAATCCTATTCTTGAAACATCTTTTGAGTTATCCTCCATGGGCATTCGGGTCGACCGGGACGCATTGCTGAAGCAGTTGGATATCGCCGGCAAACAGGAACGTACAGCGCTCCTGTTTCATAAGAGGCTATTGAACGGGGAATACCCCGAATCGGTGGGTGGCGGAATCGGCCAATCACGACTCTGCATGTATTTCCTGAGAAAAGCCCATATCGGAGAGGTTCAGGCCAGTCTCTGGCCCGGACAGATGCACGATCACTGTAAAAAATCAGGTATTATACTTATGTAAGCACCCTTCATATGCTGCTTCTATTCCTGATTGCTCTTAGTGTCATTCTCGTTGTAATTGCCACCTCCAGGTTTAAGATTCACCCCTTCCTGGCGCTGCTCTTCGTGGCTGTATTTTTTGGCCTTGCCTCTGGAATGCCACTTGATTCCATCGTTCAATCTGTCAATGAGGGTTTTGGAGGAACGATTGGAAAAATAGGCATTGTAATCCTGGCAGGGGTAATCATCGGCACCTTCCTGGAAGAGTCGGGCGGGGCTTATGCCATGGCGGACAGAATTCTGAAGATTACCGGGAAGAAACATGTTCCATTGACCATGTCAATTATTGGTTACTTTGTATCGATCCCTGTATTTGCAGATTCAGGCTTTGTAATCCTTTCTCCCTTAAACAAAGCGCTGTCTAAAGAAGCAAAAATCTCACTGGCTGGCCCGGCTTCAGCATTGGCCCTGGGTTTGGCCGTGACCCATGTGCTGGTCCCTCCTACTCCTGGTCCCATTGCAGCGGCAGGGATTCTTGAGGCAGACCTGGGCTTGGTCATCATGTTGGGGACCATTACCAGCATCCCGGTTCTGTTTGTGGCCTGGCTTTACGCTGCAAAAATAGCCTCCCGCATATACATCGATCCGGATCCGGATATATCCCCCGCTGAAATAGAACAGAAACTGAAGACCGCACCCTCTGCCTTCAAATCCTTCGTACCCATTTTACTGCCCATCCTGCTCATTGTACTGAAATCCATATCTGATTTTCCTACAAGCCCCTTTGGAACCGGACTAGCGAAAGAGATTCTTGGTTTCATTGGAGAGCCTGTAATAGCGCTGATGTTTGGAATCCTCATGGCCTTTACCCTGCCCCGGAAACTCGACCGTAATATGCTTTCCACCACCGGTTGGGTGGGCAAGGCACTCCAGAGTGCTGCAATCATCATCCTGATAACGGGGGCCGGCGGTGCCTTTGGAATGGTTTTGAGAAACTCGGGGATTGCCGAAGTGATGGGTGAATCTTTGGTCGGGATGAAAATCGGGGTTCTCCTCCCCTTCCTGATTGCAGCTGCCATTAAAAGTGCCCAGGGCTCATCCACTGTATCCCTGATCACCACTGCATCCATGATTGCACCCATGATGAGCTCTCTGGGTTTCGACACAGATATGGCCCGGGCCCTTGTTGTGCTTTCCATCGGAGCAGGCTCACTCGTGGTATCCCATGCCAATGACAGCATGTTCTGGATCTTCACCCAGATAACCAATATGAGTGTTCGGAACGGCTTCCGGGTTCACACCCTTGGCACCCTGGTTCTGGGTTGTTCAGCTGCATTAATCATCTGGCTTATCAGCCTTATATTTTTATAATACGAAATCATGAAAAAAAGCAATCCATCCCGATATTCTGCTACCCTGACAACCGTACTGCTCCTTTTCACCCTGAGTGCATCTGCACAGGGACCGGTCACAGCAAACAACTTATTGGCCCTTAAAACGGCGGGCAACCTGCAGATCAGTCCCGACGGCACTGAAGTTCTCTATTCAGTTTCCACTCCAAGGGGACCCAACGAAAAACCCGGCAGTCCACACATAGCTTATTTCAGAATGAAGCTTGAAGAAGGAAGCCCCACCCCACTCTTTAGTGAGAACATAAATGGGAGTTCCCCGCAATTCAGCCCTGATGGAAAGCTTATTGGTTTTTTATATGCAGCCGATGGGGAATCAAAGCAGCTTTGGTATATGAATTCGCAGGGGGGAGAAATCTCCAAACTTACGAGGGCTCCCGGTGCAGTCTCCTATTTCAGATGGCAGCCAGGTAAAAATGGCATTGCCTACCTGTCTGAAAGTCCGGATACAGAAAAAGAAAAAGAACTGAAAGAGCGAGGCTATGGATTCATTTTTTACGAGGAGAACCTTAAAAATCATGACCTTTCCCTGGCCGAATTTGACAACAACTGGGAACCGACAGGTGTAAAGAAGCTGACCGAGGGAGTTCAGGTCTGGGACTTCGAATTCAACTCCAGGGGGAGCATGATTGCTGCCACCATCAGCCCTGCGAATCTCATCGACCAGAAATACATGTTGCGCCGCATATACCTTGTGGATCCAGAGACTGGTGAACGAAGTAAGATATCCAAAAATGAAGGCAAACTGGGCAACTATCAGTTCAGCCCTGACGGAACCCGCCTGGTCTACTCTGCCGCCCTGAACCTGAACGACCACGCTGTAAGCCAGGCCTTTGTGGTTGACATTGCAAATGAATCGCTTATGAATCTGACCCCGGAAAATTTCAGGGGACACATCAGCTGGGTTGGATGGAAAGACAACAGGCAGGTACTCTACTACTCCGGCGAAGGAGTTTACCCGAAACTGAGCCTGGCAGATGCCCGGGGAGGGAAAAGGAAGGTCCTGATGGATGCCTCCAAAAGCGGAATCATCTTCAGCACCCCGGAATTTGACAGGGAATTCAGTCAATTTGTCTTCACAGGATCGACGCCAGCCGACCCGTCAAATCTGTACGCCTGGAGTGGAAAGGGAGCGCTGCAAAAGCTCACTAATCTAAACCCTGTCCTTCAAGAAAAAGATCTGGGAAAGCAGGAGGTAATCCGCTTCAAAGCAAGGGATGGAATGGAGATTGAGGGCATTGTAATCCACCCCGTGGGCTATGAGTCCGGGCAAAAATATCCACTGGTGGTATATGTGCACGGCGGACCCGAATCGCACCACTCTAACGGCTGGCTGAGCCATTATTCAACACCCGGCCAGGTGATGGCGGGAAAGGGCTACCTGGTTCTCTACCTGAACTACAGGGCCAGCACTGGTTACGGCGTGCCCTTTGCCATGGAAGGATTTGCCGACCCGGCGGGAAAAGAATTTGACGACATTGCCGACGGTATCGACTGGATGATACACAGCAAAGGAGCTGACCGGGAAAGGGTTGGCATGGCAGGTGGTTCTTACGGCGGTTACGCTTCGGGCTGGTTTGCCACCTATTACACTCAATATGTAAAAGCAGTATGCATGTTTGTGGGAATCAGCAATGTCATCAGCAAACGAGGAACCACAGATATTGCCCTGGAAGAGCTATATGTGCACTCCGGAAAACCGCTGGAGGAGATGTGGCAATTCAACCTGGAAAGAAGCCCCGTCTACTGGGCGCACCAGAGTAAGACTGCCACCCTGATATATGGTGGCGCTGATGATCCCAGGGTACACCCCTCCCAAAGTATGGAACTCTACAGGAGAATGAAGGTCAATAAACACCCGGCGGTTCGACTGGTACAGTACCCGGGTGAAGGACACGGGAACAGAAAACAGGTGGGCAGGATCGATGTCCTGTACCGGCAAATGGAGTGGCTCGACTGGTATGTACGGGATCTGAATCCACTGGACGGCCCCATGCCGCGACTTGACATCAGCGATCGGTACGGCCTGGATTGGGAACTATAGCCTTCTTGCTTGTAAAGAAATCTTACTACTTTTGCGTTTAAATACTTTTACAAAGCACCAAACCTAATGAAAAAAATATTTCAGCTCATTGCCGTTAGCTTCTTCACCCTGACAACTATTTTGTCATGCTCCAAATCCCCTTCCAATCTTGACTGGATCACTGTTTCGGGTAAGCATTTTGAGAACGAAGCCGGGGAAACCGTGGTTTTCAAAGGAGTAAACATCAGGGACCCGCATAATCTTGAAGAGGAGGGTCACTGGACGAAAGCGCATTTCGAGGAAGCACAGAACTGGGGGGCCAATGTAATCCGCCTTCCCATTCACCCTGGTGCCTGGAGGGCACGTGGTGAGGAAGCCTACCTGCAATTAATTGACCAGGGAATCTCCTGGGCCAGGGAACTTGGGATTTACCTGATCCTGGACTGGCACTCCATTGGAAACCTGAAGGAGGAGAAGTACCAGAACAAAATGTATATTACCACCATGGAGGAGACCGAAAGCTTTTGGAACACGGTTTCAGCCCGCTATTCAGACGAACCTGTCATTCTCATGTACGAGCTATTCAATGAGCCCACTGTATCGGGTGATAAATTCGGGGATTGCAGCTGGGATGACTGGAAAGCAATCAATGAATCCCTTATAAAAGTTGTGCGTAAAAACCATCCCACATCCATCATCGGGGTAGCAGGGTTCAACTGGGCCTATGATCTCACCCCGGTCAGAGATAATCCCATTGCCGCAGAAGGAATTGTTTATATAAGCCACCCCTACCCTCAAAAAAGGGAAATGCCCTGGGAACCTCAGTGGGAAGCTGACTGGGGCTATGTGGCAGATACCTATCCTGTGATGCTCACAGAAATTGGCTTTGCCCTTCCTGATGAAGAAGGAGTCCATGTTCCTGTACATGGAGATGAGACATACGGACAGGCTATTGTTGACTATTCGGCAAAAAAAGGAATCTCATGGGTGGCCTGGTGTTTCGACCCCGACTGGTCTCCCTATATGTACACCGACTGGGATTACACGCCCACCCGGCAGGGTGCCTTCTTTAAGAAAGTAATGTCTGGAGAATAAGCTTCTGTCAGAGCTGTTCTCTGAGCTTCTCTAATCCGGCCAGGTTACGCTCGAGGACCAGTTTTATGTCCTCTCCTTCGGTATGCCCCAATACACCGATTGCACCCTTGTACCCGGAGGCGACAATGATCTTCATCATCTCCAATTCGCGATCGCCCTCGCCAAGGCTTATGATCTTGGGTCCTTCCACCCTCATTCCATTCAGATTGATGCAAGAAAGGTAGGGCAACATAAGTTCCATAAGTTCACCGAAGCGGTCCACCTGCAGGTGGGCATGGTGAAAATTATAGACAAGTTTAACATGGTCAGAGCCCATGGCCCGGAGAATTTTTACCTGGTTTTCAGGTTCACCAAACCAGGCCCCATGATTATAGAGGGCCATGGTACAGCCTATGGATTCGACCTTCTCCAGTACAAAATCCAGGATCTTAACAGCCTTCTCAACGGCCTCATCATCTGAGAGATCTGCGAACACCTCTTCGGGGAAACTCACCCAGACTTCCGTGTGGGTACCCGACTCCTCCGTGGCCTGAAGGATGGCCCTGCCCATATCATCCAGGATATCATCTCCCTTAGGATCGAGCCAGAGCCACACAGCACTCATCTCAATATTGTGCTCTTTCATCACCCTGAATTCTTCGGAGAAAGAAGGAATATGTTTTTCCCTATAATCATATGCCAGTTTATTTATACCCAGGTCAACCAGCATATCTGCCCGCTGTTCAGGAGTACGTTCATTGGCATCGAAGGGGACCACACACCAGGCCACAAGATTCTCCCTGGCAAAAATATCCACAGTATTCTCTTTAGGGGGTGTATTACATCCTGACATAAGCATCCCTGTAATGATTGTAATCCACGTGCATTTTCTTAGCATAATTTAAAGTTTTAGTCGTTCGCAAAATATCTTCCAAGTTTCCCTACAATTACCTTTTTCAAGTCCAGAGGATCAATAATTCCGTCATGAGCATAGATCACCTCCCCGCCAGGAGCTAGCAGAAGGGTTAAAGGCAGGTTACCATACCAGTTGGGGTTCAGGGCTTCAATAAAGGCATCACGGTCAGATTCCACTGAGAGATAATTAGTGAATGCCGCCTGATTCTCTTCCAGAAACTTCAGCACCTTCTCCTGCATCCCGGGTCTGTCCATAGACACAGAGACCACCTCAAAATCCCTGGCTCCATACATCCGCTGCATTTCAACAAATTCAGGGAATTCGATAATGCAGGGTCCACACCAGGTGGCCCACACATTAATGAGACGCAGTTTATCTCCTTTATTTCCAACCAGTTCCCTGATCCCGGCAAGATCAATTTCATGAAGTTCCACAGGATTTTCAGCCCACCTGGTGTCCAGGGTCTCTCTCCAGGCCATCTTGGATTTCCATTTCATAGAACAACCAAAGGCCCTTGTGGTCTCCACAGGCACCACTTTACCAGCCAGAATAGCATCAATTGCATTTCGGGCATCATGCTGCTTCGGAGCCTGGTAAGGGTCTTCCATCTCATCGATTCGACCCGAATACCTCAATACCCGTTTACGGTCGAAAATAAAAACATGGGGAGTGGCCTTTGCACCATAAGCCAGTGCCACCTCCTGGGTCTCCCCGTCATAGAGATAGGGAAAATTGTAAGATTCATCTTTAGCCCGAATCTTCATTTCCTCAAAGGTATCACCCAGATCGGAGTATCCCAGTTCCTCCAGGCATACAGCCTGGGGATGGTTTGATGAGATGGCCACAACCATCATCTCTTCAGGTTTATAAGCTGCACTGAGTTCCTTCATCCGCCCTTCATAGGCCTGGGCGGTGGGACAATGATTGGCTGAAAAAATGATGGTAAGCACTTCAGCCTTGTCGAAACTCTCCAGGGTATAAACCTGACCGTCAATCCCCTTCAGACTGAAATCGGGTGCCCTGGATCCGATGGAAAGGGTTTCAGGATCCTCTGCAAAGAGTCCTGCAATCAATCCAAACATCCAGAGCGATGCTATTAATCTTCTCATAATATTTCAATTAGATAGTTATAAAAATCTACTCAACAGTCTTATCCAGGGGCATCCCCAGTTTCTCATAAAGGCTTTTACGTCCGGCCTTATCCTTGGTCAGCACAAGCTGGGCGTGCATTGCCACCTCCTCGGCAATCCTCCTGGGCACCACAATCACACCGTCGCCATCAGCCACAATTACATCTCCCGGACATACAAGTGCGCCTCCAAAGGAAAGTGGCCTGTTCACCGATTCCAGCTCGTTGCGACCGGGCCTGATCCCCCTCCCCTTTTCCCGAAGGTAGAGTGGAAATTCTTCCAGTGCTACCTCATCGGTGTCCCTGGAAGAGGCATCAGTGACCACTCCCACCGCTCCGTGATCCTTCCATATCAGCACGTTGTTGGACCCGATGGACCCGATATCCATTTCCTCCACATCATCCAGAACAATTACAACTCCTTTATGGATCAGGGGAACAAAAGCCTCGGATGAATAGCTATTATAAAAATTTCCTTCCCAGGTAGAAAAATCGGCTCCCGGCTCGGGAAGATTAGGCCTCTGGGTGGGCACATAGCGTGCGGTCAGGGCTATTCCTCTTATAACATGCGACATCGTTTGATAGTTCACCCAGGATGGATGAATTTCCGGATCCACAAATCCCTGGTTCGGAAAACCTGCCATATCCATTCCATCCGACACATCTGCCACACGCAAATCCTTATACAGTTCCAGGAGCTTCAAATCCTCTGCCTCCGAGTACCAGGAAGACGCGATGAATCCAACTCCCTTTTCCAATTGTGAAATTTCAGCACTTTGTCCAAATGCACTCACTGCTACTGTAAACAGCAGGCTAATCAATATTCCATTTTTCATATGCTCCATTTTTATTTACCCATTTACCCATTTACTATTTACTTTTCCCCATTTACCATTTACCCATTTACCCATTTACCCATTTACTATTTACTTTTCCCCATTTACCCATTTACCATTTCCTATTTCCTATTTCCTATTTTCACATCTCCCACCCTTGCCTGTACTCCCGTGTCAGATACCGGTTGGCTTCCTCCATGTTGGTGATTTTTATTTCACCCGGATCATATACCACTTTTTTTCCGGCCCGAAGGGCAACACCTCCCAGCAGAATGGTCTGGGTCACTGCTTTGGCTTTCAGAAATGTGCCTGGCGATTCCACTCCATTTTTGAAGGCATCTATCCAGACCCTTTCATTACGCGTTACAATCTCTTCGGGCGGCATGGCTCCGCCTGTATACTCAATCATCCGTTTTTCAGGCAGAAGCTTTGGGCTTGCTCCATGAAATGAAGCCAGGATTTTTCCCTTTTCCCCCACGAACATCATACCCTCCTTTGGCAATTCTCTTCCATCCACATCCAGTTCCTCAGGGGTTCTGGGCTTCATTCCTCCATCATACCAGAGCAGTTTAAATGCAGGTAAAATATCCTGGGCAGGAAAATCAAACTCTACCATGCAGGATTGAGGGAAGGCTACATTGTTATTTTCTCCCTTGCTCACATGATCCTCGACAATACAGGTAGTAGTTCCGTAGGCTCTGGCACTCAGGGGAGCTGTATGAATTCCGAACTTAAGAAAAAGCGGCCAAAGGCTGTAATGCCCCATATCAGCAATGCTGCCACCGCCAAAATCGTACCATCCCCGGAATACCGCATGGGCATAGTTGGGGTGGTAGGGGCGCTCGGGTACGGGGCCAAGCCACATGGACCAGTCAAATCCCTCGGGCACATCCGGAGTCTCCTTTGGATTAGCGGTCCATTGGGGCCAGACTGGGCGGTTGGACCAATTATGAATCTCCTTTAAATCCCCGATTGCACCTTTCTGTATCCAATCCAGTGCCACCTGAAGGCCACTACGTTCACTCCAGGCCAGCAGGTGGGTACTTACACCTGTCTCCCTGGCTATGTCAATGGTTTTCAAGGCCTCCCTCATCCGGTTAGCGATGGGTTTATGGATTACAATATGTTTTCCCTTCTTCATGGAAGCAATAGAGACTGCAGCATGAAGGTGATCGGGAGTCATAATCTTAACCGCATCAATATCCGTTTCCTTCTCCAGTAACTCCCTGTAGTCATTATAGGAGGCACAACCCCGATACCTGCCTTTCTTTTGCTTTTTCCCGTAATACTTTTCCACAAGTTCCTTCCCCAGGTCTCTTCCTCCGGGAATACCCCTGAGGCTACCCCCCCAGGCGGGATCTTCCAAAACCTCACGCATTGTATTCCTGATCCCATCGTGAGACCAGTCTACGTAATTGGTGCTGTATTTATTCGGATCGCATACCGAAGATATATGAACATCCTCATTTTTGATCAGGTCAGCCATCTCCCTGATTCCCTGTGTACCGCACCCGACATAAGCTATATTAAGCTTGTCGCTGGGGGCCACATGTCGTCCTCCTCCCAGCACATGACTGGGTACGATTGTAAAAGCTGTGGCAGCGGCTGCAGTACCTACAAATTCTCTGCGGGAAATTTTTTGTCTGGGTTTCATAATGTGGGATTTAGTGTGTTGTGTTGATGCGAAGGTCACAAGGTACAATTTCATTCAATGAACCAAAAGTAGAATCCATTGAAAGTGATTGATAAAATAGGAGAAACATCCGCAACATTCATCTTCCATAATTAATATTTATTCCCCTATTTTCAATCCTGAAATATAAAACATTGTTGACGATACTTTCTCAAAACGAATGGGTGCGTCAATTTTGGATAAAAATTAGTAAATTGGGAGGCGAATATCCCAAACACACAATAACCAATATTAATTTGTAAAAAACATGAGCAAAGAAAAAGGAGAAGGTATATCCAGAAGAAAATTTATTGGAACTACCGCTGCGGCAACAGCCGGATTTACAATCATACCCAGTCACGTCGTGAGCGGCCTGGGTCACATTGCGCCCAGTGATAAGCTGAACATTGCCGGCATTGGTGTTGGCGGAATGGGTTTCGCCAACCTCAAAAAGCTTGAATCTCAAAATATTGTCGCCCTGTGTGATGTAGACTGGAAATATGCCAAAGGATGTTTTGATCATTTCCCAAAAGCTAAGAAATTCTGGGACTGGCGCGAAATGTATGATAAAATGGGGAAAGATATTGACGCAGTAGTAGTAGCCACTGCAGACCACACCCATGCCCTGATTGCCAGTCACGCAATGACCATGGGAAAGCACGCCTATGTACAGAAGCCCCTGACCCACTCCGTATATGAATCCAGGCTCCTGACCAGGCTGGCCGAAAAGCACCAGGTTGCCACATCCATGGGTAACCAGGGTTCCTCAGGTGAAGGTGTAAACCTGACCACCGAATGGATCCTCAATGGAGAGATAGGAGAGATCAGAGAAGTGGAAGCCTTCACAGACCGTCCCATATGGCCCCAGGGACTTAATATTCCTTCCGAGAAAGATCCTGTACCCGATACCCTGAACTGGGATCTCTTCACCGGTCCGGCCGAAATGAAAGACTTTAACAATGTTTACCACCCATGGAACTGGCGTGGATGGTGGGATTATGGAACAGGTGCGCTGGGCGACATGGCCTGCCACATTCTGCACCCGGTATTCGTCGGTCTGCAACTGCAATACCCAACCAAGGTCCAGGGAAGTTCAACGCTGCTGCTCACCGAATGTGCGCCAAATGCACAAATGGTAAGATTGACCTATCCCGAGCGGAAACCGGCACCCAATGTGAATTTCCCCGAGGTAGATGTTACCTGGTATGACGGTGGACTCCAGCCCATGAAGCCCAAGTGGTGGCCCGAAGGAAAAAGCATGAATGATAGCGGTGGTGGTGTACTGTTCCATGGCAGCAAGGACACCCTTGTATGCGGATGTTACGGTGTAAACCCATGGCTGCTTTCAGGCAGGGTACCTGATGCACCAAAAGTTAGGCGTCGCATAGAGACCAGCCATGAAATGGACTGGGTAAGGGCATGTAAGGAGAGTCCCGAGAACCGGGTACAGACCGCTTCACCATTCAGCGAAGCTGGACCATTCAACGAAATGGTTGTAATGGGTGTGAATGCAATTCGTCTCCAGGGTCTGAACAAAGAGCTTGAGTGGGATGGCGAGAATATGGAATTCACCAATATTGGTGACAGCGAAGAGCTGAAGATCTGTATTAAGGATGGATTCAAGATCCATGACGGACACCCCACCTTTAATAAGGACTGGACAGAACCTTTCTCAGCCAAAGATTTTGCGGCAGAACTGGTAAAACATACACCTAGAAAAGGCGGATGGGAACTCCCCGATATGCCAGCTTAATGTTTCTAATCCATAAAGTAAGACAGATGAAAAATCTATTATTTCTTTTTTCAGCGATTCTCTTTTTCAGTCTGACAGCCTGCAATACCACTCCAAAAGGTGATAAGGCAGAAAAGACAGAAGAAGTTGCTGAAGAAGTCGCAGCAATCAACACCCTCACCGAGAAGGAAATAGCCGAAGGATGGATGCTGATGTTCGACGGCGAAACCACCAAGGGATGGAGGGAATATGACGCAGAAGTTTTTCCGGATACAGGATGGCACATTGAGAATGGCTCTCTTGCCTGTGAAAATTCAGGGAATGGCGAAGCCGGTTTTGGCGGAGACATTATATACGACAAACAATTCACCAATTTTCACCTGAAGCTGGAATGGATGATCGAAGAGGGAGGCAACTCCGGAATCTTTTATCTTGCAAGGGAGCTTCCCGGGAAGAAGATCTGGTACACAGCACCGGAATACCAGATACTGGATAATTTCGGGAACCACATCGACAATACCCTGGGCAAAGACGGAAACCGCCGGGCAGGTAGTCTGTACGACCTGATCCCACCGGATCCACAGAATGCAAAGGGACCCATGGAGTGGAACTCGTCTGAGATCATCTGCTATGAAGGCACCATTGCATACAGGATGAACGGTGAAACCACCCTGGAGTTCCACCTGTGGACAGATGAGTGGAAGGAGATGATTGCAAATAGCAAGTTTCCCGATTTCAATCCCGATTTTGCAGATGTGGCCAAGACAGGTTACATAGGACTTCAGGATCATGGCCATGCGGTCTGGTTCAGAAATCTAAAGATCAAGGAGCTGTAAGCCTAATCGGCGGCGCCGGACTCGCAGGTCTGGTTCTCTTGAGATCTTATATAACAAAGGCCATTCTTTTCGGGATGGCCTTTGTTTAATTACAAAACATAGGCCTCTGTGCATAGGCCCTCGTATCAGTCAAGACCCATCAATCTATTTCATGTAAATCTTAATAAAATGAAGACCCCATCAGAAAGATTTGCCTCTACCATAAGAATGGAGAAACCTGAACCGCGAGACCTGGTACCCATCTGGGAACTGGAATTTCATGGCTGGAATCTTTTCTCCCCACACAAGCTTGTGGTAGGTCACGAATTTTCAAAACTCTCCCCCAGAGATAAAGAAAAAGCCCTGCACAGAAATGCTGAAATATTCTGTACCGTTTCCCAGGACCTTAAATTTTCCGCCATCACCGTGCCAGGTGGCTACTGGGAAATTGCTCCCGGTCACCCGGCTTACTTCTGGCTTCCCGGCGAAGCAAGGATTCAACAGATTGAAATCCTTAGAAAAAAACTGGAAGACAAGATCATGCTGGTTGCAGGAAACCCTGCTGTTCTGGCCATGCCGGGAGCCGATGAGTACATGCAATTTGCCTATACCCTGATGGAACATCCCGAGGAAATTGAAAAACGTGCAAAGGAATTATACGAAAAAGGAATCCGTGAAGCGGACAGACTCATTGACCTGGGCATAGGAGCCCTCTATACCCCTTCTGACATTGCCGACAACCACGGACCCTACTTTAATCCCGGGCAAATGGAACAATTGATCCTTCCCTTCCTCGACCAGTGGGCAACTTTTGTAAAAAACAAAGGAGCTTTAGCCATACTCCACTCCGACGGGAACCTGGAATCCATCCTTGAGCTTATTGCAAACACGGGAATCCAGGCCATCCAGGCCATAGATCCCACAGCTGGTATGGATCTTAAAAGAACCTTCGAGGCAGTAGAAGGAAAACTCGCTCTTTGCGGCAACATTGACTGCGGCCTTTATACCGGGGGCAACCCCGATCAACTGTTCGCAGCCACAAAAGAAGCGCTGGCTCTGAAAAACCAGGGCGGACTAATCCTGGGCGCCTCGAATGCCATCGAAAAGGAACTGAAAAAGGAGAACTACCTGTCCTTCCTTCAGGCATGGAAAGAGTTTGGAGTTTATTAACACCCCCGCACTTATAATTAGCTTTTATCTTTCTTTCATGGACATTTCAGGGGTATTTAAAAAGCCAACTGGCACTTTTTCCGCCTTGGCGGAAATATGCACTTGGCGTTTAAATACCCCTGAAATGACAATAGATGCCTATTAGGTCTGGGGGGTTAAAGGACAACCCCTTCCATGGATTTTTCAAGTTGCCTTGCATGGGTCAGGAACTCTTCCAGGCTCATCTCCTTGAAGAATAGCAAGCCGTGGGTGGTTCTTACCCTTGGACTCTCGTGCTGATAGAAGTAGTTCTTACCCAGCAATAGCTGAACGGTCTTAAGCTGATCCACCCAGATCTTTTTGGTCAGATCACTGAATTTCCCATCAAGCTGATAGCTTGGAAATGATGCATCCACCTGGCTCAGATACGAGTTTGTAAAGGCATCATCCATCACTCCCATTGCATTGAGCGAAACAGGTACCATTCTGTTGGCTTCAGCCGGGTGGAAGCGGTACCAGACATTCCTGTATCCCCATATCCTTAGCTTTGAAAGATCTTCCTCCTTATTCCACATCCTGAGTGCCTCTGCAATCACCTGCAAAACTTTGTAATGCGTATCGGGACCGCTGCCCTCGGGATCAAATGCCAGGCTCACTACGGTGGGTTTAATCTCCCTTAACTGATTGAGAATCGGTTCCACATCCCGCTCCAGTTTGGGCTGTTCTGTAAAAACACCTCCGGTATAGAAACCCAGGCGCAGGTGATGTATATTTTGGGTCTGGATACCAAAACAGGCCCATACCAGTTCCTCTTCAAATTCCCGGATCATCCCCTTCAGTTTCTGGATATCGGGTGTATTTATCTCACCATCATAGCTGTTTTTCAATACGGTAATGATGTTGTTGATCTTCTCACTTAACTGATCGATGCTTTTCAAACCGTAGAGGCCGACAATATCCCTTACCAACCTGTGAGCCAGTCCGCGCCTCAATTCATAATCCTCTCCTGAAGCCACCTTCAGCAGGTAATGGTTTACATCCTTGTCCCGCTTATGAAGGTAACCCGTTTCAAAGAAATCGGGATAGCTCGTCATGGTCATCAGCCCCTTCTCCAGAAAGTGTTTGGTATCCTCAAGCGCCTCTATTACAAATTTGTTGGTTACAGCAGTAAAGCCTGATGTAAGAATCGAAAAGTAATTGCTATTGGTCTCATTCCTCATGAGACGGTGAATGTGGGGATTGATCCCCAGCATGATATCGTCGTGGTGCGGACCCGTATGATAATAAACCTGATTGGTCTCCGGGAACATCCCCTTTTCAAACTTATCAATTGTAGAAGAAATCACCGAAGAAACCGTATCCTCCCCCAGACCGGGAATCAATTTGCAGTGCTTATCTCCCTTCAAATCGGCAAGGGTAAGGTGATGCCCGTATTTAGACAGCTTTGAGCAGAGATCAATCACAGCCCTGTCGGTCTTTTCCTGGGTCCACTCACCCGTATTGTAGTATTCATTCACAGAGAACTCCAGGCTGGAAGCTGCACTGGTAGTAAGGTAGAACCTTGCATTGTGAAGCTTGGAGAGTACAGTAGCAGGATAAAGAACAGAAGGCTCATTTTCAAGAGCAGCCTTTATCATGGGTGCCTTTGCTTCGCCGGCTGCAAATATAATAGCCACTGCATCAGGATTGTATGTAATGGTTTCCAATCCGATGGTAATTGCAAGTCTGTTCTTCGAGATTTCGATACCCCCCAGGTCGGAGGCAGCCACTGCCTGGGTTTCGAAGTTGGTTTCTGTCAGGCGGGTAACAGAGTGATGAGCCGATCCTCTTGTATTGAAAGCAATGTGACCGTCGGGACCAATTCCTCCAAGGAAAAATCCAATGCCCCCTTTATTTCTAATTTTTTGTTCATACTCGTTGCACCAGTCATCGATTGAAAAGACAGATTCCTGTTGAATTCTCTCAAACTGGCTTTTGGGATCCCTGTATCTCAGGGAAAGGTCCACCTTACTATCGGGAAATACCTCGGTGAAATGTCGCCCTCCCGCCAGGGGAATCTCATCCGAATTTATAAGCAGCGCATTGGCAGGATCAAACCCAAAACCACCAAGGTAATATTTAAGATCATAGTTGTAAAAGCTATTATGCTGCTTTGAACTAATGGGATAGAACTCATCCATCTGAACGAAATGTAATCCGTTCAGGGCGGGTTTCCCCTGGCTGCCAAGCCCGTACTTAGTTCTCAGATCCTTTACTTTCGTTGAATCCCAGTTCTCCATCAGGTAGGAAGCCCACTTTATAAAATATTCCGGGGTCTTACCCGTTGGAAGGCTGATTACTCCTTCCGGATTCTCTTTGGCCCACTCCAGGAATCGAAGGGCGGTCATCAATCCCATCAAAGGGAAGTTGTCAACCACAACATAGGGGACATTGGTCTGGGTTTCAGATAAACCCGATAGCTCGAAAAAGGATTTTTCGACTTGTGAAGTAAATTTCATATTCTGAAAGATTAAAAAATGGAATCGAAATAATTCGAACTCGCAAAATTACTGAAAATAACCTGGATATTTCAACCTTTCCAGACAACTTCACATGAAAATAAGCTTAATGCTAATACTTTTATTTAGCCAGCAACTCCATTCTTCGGGCCAGCGGGGATGCTTTCAAATCCTCAGCAATCGTACTCCTGTGAATGATTCCGGTGAGCCTGCGGTGCCACTCCCTGTCCCTCCACATACCCACAAACTGGGGCCCACAAAAATTACTGGTTGAAATGGCAAGCCAACGACCACTCTTTGCCGCCGCCTCAGTGCCAAGTGCACACAATTCCTTTACATAATCCCAATTCAGCAGGGGCCCGTCCTTAAAGTCCACCACTCCCCAGCACTCGGTAGTTACCAGGGCCTGTCCGGATGCCTCTGACCACTTTGCTGCCAGTGCTATCTGATCAGTCAGTCCTTTCTGCCAGTAAGGTAAACGTTCATTATATATCTGCTCACCTTTCAATGCCAGGTTCCTGTAGGAGGTGGTTTCAAACAAGTCAAACTCATAGCCCACTTCATTGTAAAATTCACCATCATTCCAGTGGGTCATCCATATATGCGGCTCAAGGAAATCCAGCATTTCAAATGCACCTTTGGCAAGGGTATCCTGGTTCACTTCTCCGGTGAAGGAGAAAGTAAAAGGAATTCCTGGATACTGCGATTTCAGAAGCTCAATGGAAGTAGACATCCACCGTTTTGATTTATCGGTGTGCCAACCACTCCAAATAGCCTCGGGCGGATCATTGACAAAAAACGGACACCAGGCCGGTCCGGTCCATTCATTACACAGGTCCACATAAAAAACAGCATCCAGCACCCCTCCCTCATCGATGGATCTTAAGACCGATAACCAGGCCTTTCCCAGCTTTTCGGGACTATCCAGTTTCATTCTCAGATCGTCCTCATCTTTTCTGAACCAGGAAGACAGGCCAACACGAACCCCGTATTCAAGACACTTCTCAAGGAATTTATTCAGATGGGGCTGAACCTGAACCTTGTTTATCGAGGGGCTTCCCCAGTCCTGCACACTCCAGTGCGGAAGCAGGGTATACTCTTTTTCCGGATCGTGATCAATGAGATGTGGGAAAGCATCAATCCTGATGGCATCATACCCCCGGTCCACCAGTTCAGAGAGCGCCTGGTCCCAGTCTTCATATCCTGCACCGGGCCACCTCCTCTCGAGCCATGAAAACTCCCACATGGTAATGGCCAAGGGCCCCATCGTGGCACCCGCCGAACTATTTAATAAACCGCTCCTGTTCAATCACTTATAAGTTTTGCATAGGTATGGGATCATGACAATCCAGGCACTTCATGGAATGAATGTTATTGGGACTGTCCTTACGTTTATAGGAGGTATTCATCTCCATTACATCGAGATTACAGCTGCTAACTGCAGGGTGACAGGTAACACAGGCTCCGGTGGGATCGTTTGAGTGATCCCTGTGGCATGCCAGGCAGGAGATTCCCTCATGAACACCTGTGAGTGTCTGGTCATCTTCCGTTCCGGCCTCATGTTCCCAATTTGGAGCGTGGCACTGCATGCAGATTCGCTGCACCGGGTCGTCGGACACAATCACAGCTTCCCCCTTAAGATAGATATCCGGTTTTCTAAGCTCATCGGAACGAAGATGCATCTTGTCTGACCGGAGATACAGGCCGGTAAACTCATTTCTTGGATCCCTTTCATAGAAAGTGCTTTCAGGATCATCCATGGTCCCGGGATGAGACAGGGTAGCATTCTCCATGTGTATGGGGTGACATGCCAGGCACGGAATCACAGGACGATTAGCCTGCTCTTTTTCCTTCAGGCTCCATGGACCGGTTGTAGATATGGGTTCCACCAGCTCGGTAATATTGCCATCATAATACATACCATGACACCTGAAGCAGTCGGGGTACAAACGTTCCATGGCATTGTGCTTCTCATTGAGAAATATATCAGCATAGCTGGCAGAATGCCCACTGGCCTTCCATGCCCTGTACTCATCCTGGTGGCATTTAATACAGGCTTCTGTCACCTGCAACACCCCGGCCTCATCCATTCCGGGAACCTTTTTTCCTTCATCTTTACCAAGGTGACTGAATACCATGTTGCCCTTCTCAGCCAAAGAGTGAAATCCATTGCTAAGGGCGGTCCCGTGACAATCCACGCAGGTAACATCACGATGGGCCGACTGTTGCCAGATATCCACGGCAGAAACAATCTCATGGCACGAAGCACAGGTCTTCTCGGGATTGGCCGAATTCCATCCTGCATATCCAAAAGTCATCACCCCGATTAGAGCCAGGCATGAAGCGAGAACAATCAATAGTTTTTTTCTCATCTCTCTGTGCTTAAGATTTAAACCCGGTTCCGTTCCAGGTTTTAATAATATAATCTGAGACCCAGTACCCCAGGGCCAGAATCGTCAATGCCGGATTAAACCCTCCATTGGTAACACAAAGGCTGCCATCAGCCACAAAAAGGTTATCAATCCCGTGCACCTGGCCATAGCGGTTGGTAACCGAAGTTTTCGGATCATTTCCCATTCTCGCTGTACCAGCCTGGTGCTGTCCGCCGCTCAATCCTTTTCCACCCACACTCTGCCAGGTGTATATGGCTCCCGCTTCCTTATGAATTTCTTCCGCCCTGGCGGACAAGAACTTGCAATGTTCATGATCTATGGGGTGTCTTTCCCCGGAAAGTGCGACTACCGGGATGCCCCAGTAGTCCTTGACCGTAGGATCGACAGTGACCCTCGACTCAAAGTTGGGAATTTCCTGGATGGGGCCGTGGAGACCCGACACCCTTTTTATGTTCTTCATCTGGAACTCCTTATGTCCCTTCCCCCAGCTTGGCTCGCCTGGGGGTCTCTTTTTAGAGAAAAGATAGGGCAGGGCATTAAACTCATTACAAAGCACTCCCCCTCCAATAACCCCCTCATTGTAATGACTGAAATCACTTACAGCAAAAGTGGCACCCGGACCTTCAAAATCGGTAATATCGTAGTCGTAGATCCCAAGGGCACCTGTATAGGCATGACCCTGCAGATTCCGGCCCACCCAGTCATTATTGTTCCCCAATCCATTGGGAAAACGATCCGTCTTACTATTCAGCAGTAACCTGGCAGTCTCCGTAGCAGCAGCCGACACAATCACCAGGTCGGCACTCTGCTCCTGCCCTTTCCCATCTTCGTCGAAATATCGAACACCACTGACGCGACCCGAGGTTTCACTGACAATCTCCACAACCTGGCAATTTACCCTTACCTCACAATGGCCCGTGGCCATGGCTGTGGGAATTACCGTATTATGGGTTCCATTCTTACCATCGACCGGACAGGCAAACCCACAACAGGTACGATTCCTGATACAGGCAGGCCTGCCATTATAGGGAACGGAATTTCGAAGCATAGGTATTGGAAAGGGATTCAGACCTAATCTTTTACAGGCTTCTGCAAGCACCTTACCCTCCCGGTTATTCTCAAAAGCAGGCATGGGATAAGGCTTTTGCCGGGGGGAGGCATAGGGATTCGCATCATCGCCCGAAACGCCCACCTCCCATTCGGCCTTCTCATAGAAGGGTTCAAGATCATCATATGAAATAGGCCAGTCGTCAAGCGTAGAACCTGCCACATGGCCATAAATGGATTTTAATTTGAAGTCCTCCTCCATGAAACGCCAGGCCATTGCACCATAGGAGACCGTACCCGATCCAACACAGGCAGCATTGTTACCATAACCGCCTTTAATGGGAGTTATCACAGTACGGGTACCGTCTTTATTGATCCTTACCCTGGGGTTCTTTCGGTGATCCGGACCAAAAGCGGAACCCAGGACCTCGGTTCGCTGGGAAATCAATTCATCATTGATGTGCTTGTCATAGTCGGGCCAGTCGCCCCGTTCAAAAAGCACCACATTCAGTCCATGGGTAGCCAGTTCTTTGGCAACCACACCACCTCCGGCACCTGCCCCAACCACGATTGCATTCACATGTTTATTGGCCATATTGATCAGCTTATCTGTTTGTAATGGTTTCGTCCTATCACCAGGGGGAAATCAAATCCCATCATTCTATAACTCATGTAATTCCTGTTCCCACCATGTCGTGGAGCACCATAAAAACCCTGCATGGTATGCGAGATCACAAGTTTGAAAAACCTTAAAGGATCAAGGTCTCCCCAGTGTTCCCCGGGAAGCTCCCCTGCCTCAAGACGCTCCAGGGTTTGTAACTGGAGATCAGAGCTCAGCTTCTCAAATGCTTTCTGATGAATTTCAAGGCAAGACTGTTGCAAGGCTTCCACACCCTGCTGGTATATTACCTGGTCATAGTCAAATACAGCCACCAGCTGCCGGTCAATATAGTGGATAACTCCCGCCTCGGTGGCACCCCCCCCATAGGAATCGGAGGGAATAATCTGTTCGCAGAGGGCAATCACACAAGCGGCCTCTTCGGGAGTAAAGAACAGGTAGGGCGATGCCTGTTTCAGACAGGAAGGCATCAGCAAGATGCTTCCAAACCCCGCCATCCCGGTTTTAATAAATGATCGTCGGTCCAGACTCATGATGGTACATGGTTAGTGAGCTATGAAATTTGGGAAAAAAGCCTTAAGAACAAATTTAAACTAATCCTTAATCTACATAAAGATCATCCCAGGCTGTGGTGGCCATTCCAATCATTAGTTGCGAAAGTTTCCCTGTAACCTCCCTGAAGTAGCGCTCCCCTTTCTCCACGGTAGCCTTCCTGGGATCTCCAATGCCTGTGTCGGAAGTACACAGTGTCCATTTCCTTTCAGTCCAGGCCCAGGACTCATTCAGGCCTTCCACTCCAAAGCGCTTCGACTCACCTGCACCCGCCTGGTCAAGGGGGAGCAGCAATTTTGGATGGGTATACAACATCAGGCTGGTTTCCATCTCATCGGCATGATCACCCTCCTTCTCAAAAATGGTGCTTTTATCCACCGACTGAAACCAGTTACAGGTGGCCAGCAGCATTTCAGGGTATTGTAGGCCGACCTCCCTGAGCATCTGCTTGAAATCGTTGCCACCGTGCCCGTTAACCACCAGCAGGCGATCGACTTCGTGGTTATCCAGACTATCCACAATATCCTCCAGAATTGCCTGCTGGGTACTCGGATTCAGATTCAGGCTCATCTCCACATCGGTCTGTCCGGTATTTACTCCAATGGGAATGGTGGGAAGTACCACTACTTTTGCCCCGGCATCCCAGGCCATTTTTGCAGCTGCCCTAACCAGGGCATCGGTTTCAAAATTATCGGTTCCGTATGGGAGGTGATAGTTGTGCGCCTCGGTGGCTCCCCAGGGCAGTATGGCCAGCTGATAATCGTGCTCCTTTACCTCTCCCCAGTGCGATTCTGATAAAATATAAGGTTTCATGTGTTTTATATTTATGTATTGTATTTAAACTCTTGCAAGCTCCATGGCTTTTACGTGTGCCGGCGGGGTACTTACCGTGATTTCACAGCCTCCCGAAAGAATGAAGGCTCTCCCCTTCTCCTTCAGGCAAAGTTCCCGGGTCCTTGCTGCTATCTCCTCCGGATTCCTGTCCTGGATCACCGACACCGGGTCCAGGTTACCGCAACGGATAATTTCAGGTCCCAGTACCTCGTAGGCCTTATCCATATCCACCATCCAGTCCAGGTCCACAATGTCAGGCTTCAGATCTCCCAGGTCCTCCAGCAGATGGGTAATATTTCCGCATATATGCAGTTTCACCTTTGCGCCCAGAGACTGAATATAACGAAAGAGTTCCCCGTGGAGCTCCTTTACAAAATCCCTGTAGTTATCTGCTGAAATCTGGGAGCAGATGGCATCACCAACCCCGATAATTCCGCAACCGGCTTCCACCTGGGCCCTGGCAAATTCCTTAGCTGTAACCAGGGTCTTTTCCATAAGCCGCTTCACAAAATCAGGTTCCATAAAAAGCTTCAGCAGGATCTCATTCACCCCGGCCAGATCACAGCTCTCTGCCAGGGGACCTTCCACCCAGCCAATTACCGGAACCCAACCACCGGTCTCCCGAACCAGCAACTCCCCTGCCTTAATCCTATCAAGAGTTCTCTCCGCCTTGAATATATCAGGATTCCTCAATGCCTGAATATCCTCCATGCTTACCACTATGGGCTTTTTGCACCTGGGCACCCCTTCCTCCGGATAGCTAATCTCTGCCCCGAAAGCTGAAGTCTCCCGGTAGGGATCTGAGATCAGTCCCACTGCATCAGCCTGGAAATCTTTCATGTACTTCAGGTTACTCTTCACAAGTACCCGGTAATCGGAAGCAAACTCCCGGTAGGAAAAACCAGCATAGTTTGCTGCGAAATGCATTAGGATGGGATGAAACGGCGGCTTCTTATTACTCATGACCAAAGGGGAAAACAAAATAACTTAAGGCTGACCAAGATAAAAAAAAGTATAGCATTTATCAGCGCATTCATCATTTCATTGTCCGTACTGCTTCATGATCTCCAGCACTCTTTCCACCGGCAGTGCCTCCACATGATGCCCCTGAAACCCCACCATATCCTCTGCCTTGAACATGGAGTTGTAAATGGCCTCCTCGGTGGCCTCAACAACAGCAAGGAAGAGCGGACTCATGAAATCATTTCCCAATTCGGGAGATTTGGTTTCCATGGAAGATTCATCGCCTCTGATACGACAATCCAAATGAGTACTGAAGGCAATGGCATAATCGCCGCTACCATTCGACATATAAGAGCCCACCCGGCCCAATGCCAGGAAGGAGCGATTGGCCAGCCGCTCCAGGTTGCGTGCCGATAGCGGGGCATCGGTAGCAATGACGATCATACATGACCCGTCTGCATCATAGGGGTCGCTCATGGTCAGGTAGTGCTGATCCAGCTCCTTCCTCACCGGGACCCCCATAATAGTAAGCAACCCTCCAAAATTGCTTTGCACAAGAACACCGACAGTATAGCCTCCACGGGATTTCTCCAGCACCCTGGATGAGCTGCCAATTCCTCCCTTAAATCCCAGGCAACGGGTTCCTGTTCCTGCTCCCACGTTTCCCTCGGCAATCGGACCACTGTGAAGTTTGGCAATTGCCCTGTCCACATCTTCTTTCTGTACCGGACGAGATCGGATGTCATTCAGATATCCATCGTTGGTCTCCCCCAGAACAGGGTTTACTGAACGAACATTTTCGTTTCCTGGCAGGGCCAGCATGTGCGCGACCATGGCATCAGCCACCGAAAAAATATTCAGCGTACTTGTAAGGGCTATGGGTGTCTCCAGGTTTCCCAACTCCTGCACCTGGGTAAATCCCAGAGCCTTTCCAAAACCATTCCCGACACTTACAGCAGCCGGGACCTTCTCCCTGAACATGTTTCCATCATGGGCTTGGATTACTGTAACTCCCGATCGGACCGAGTCTCCCCTGATCAGCGTTTCCTGTCCCACAAGAACCCCGGGAACATCGGTAATGGCATTCCATTTGCCTGTTTCCATGATTCCGGGATATAAGCCATGCTCCCGTATTCTCTTTCTATCCTGGGCCTCCGAAAAGATGCTTGTAAAAAGGATCACAAGAATGAGAAAAACAGTGGGATAGTTTTTATGCATATTCAATTAATTTATCAGGTGAAACAGCGCTGATCAGGGCCCTGGCCAATACCCGGGTAGGATCCAACACCTTCATTCCGCTTATTTCGCTTTCGGGAAATGCCAGGGGAATCTCCGTACATCCCAATATGACAAGCTCTGCTCCACCATCCTTCAAGAAGGTAAAACCCTTGTTTAGATTATCCCTGGCCCTGGTGCGTATGGGAGAAGTGAAAGTCTTGATTCCATAGCCTGTATCATAGATGGCAGGATGAATCAGCTGCTCCTGCATCAGGGGGTCCGGTTTTACAACTGTTCTTCCGGTCGATTTCAGCGCTTTTTCATAGAGACCTGCCCTGTACTCGCCGGTGGTGGAAAGCACACCTACTTTTTCAATATCCGGAAAATGTTCTTCTATGAATCGAAGGGTCTCATCAATCATATGTAACAGGCTAATGGAAGATCCCATGGTCTTTAGTTCACGCTCGATAACAGAGAATATTCCAGGAGCATGGGCCGTATTACAGGGAATTCCGGCATGGGTGGCACCTGTATCTTCGAGTCGTTTCAATATCCCGGCAATGGCCAGTCCGGGATTTTCCTCCACTCGTCCCTCTAGATACTCGGTCCGGTCAACGATCGATCCAGGCATGGAAAGCATCACCACATCCAGGTGATCCTGGTCGGACCGTGCAAAGGTATTGTCAAATACTTTTTTCACCAGGTCCAGACCCGCATAGGGCCCGACCCCTCCAACTATCCCAATCATCATTGAAAAAATGGTTCTGCTCTAAAGATAATGGAAATCAGGAATTCCTCATAGAAGACTCCCTCACAACAAGCTCATGGTCCAGGATAATATTTTGAGGCTTCACCTGCTGTTCTGATTCCAGCATCTCCATCAGGATGGCGGCTGCAATCCGACCCATCTCAATGGAAGGGTAATTCACAGTGGTCAGCGCAGGCTGAACAACACCGGAAATATAGATATTGTTGAAGCCGGCTATGGCAATATCCCGCGGAATCGACACCCCGGCCTTCTTCAATTCGATCATTAAAGATACTGCCGACATATCATTCCCGGCGAAGATCCCATCCGGACGATTCTTCATCTTAAGTATCTGCTTCACCACCCTGGCCCCGGTTTTGGTATTTAAATGCCCGCTTATCACCAGGTCAGGATCAACCTCCATTCCCGACTCAAGCAGGGCATCCATGTATCCCCGGTAACGTTCACCGAAAACCATGCATGTGGTATTCTCTCCCAGGTATACAATTCGCTTACAACCCTGTGAGATGAGATGCCTGGTGACATCATAACCTGCCTTCCGGTTATCAATTGTCACGGTTGTACAAATGTCACAGGAGTGCCTCAAGACCCTGTCGAAAAGTACTACAGGAATCTCCTTATTCACAAACATATTGATATCATCCATTTGCTCCGTCTCGGGAGTCAGGTTGAGCAGCAGGCCATCGACCCGGTTATTAAAATGTGTTTCAAGATTCTCTCTCTGGATATCGTTCGAATCAAATGACTGGCTCACCAAAAGGTTGTAGCCCTTACTTCTGATAACCCTTTCCATACTCGACACCACCGCACTCATGAAACTACTTTCAAAAAGGGGAAGGATCACTCCAATTGTATTTGAACGGTTGCTGCGCAAATTACTCGCAAAGGTGTTCTGCTGGTAATTCATCTTTGCAGCCATCTTCTGAATCCTGTCTATGGTCTCTTTCCGGATGGCGGGATGATTCCGAAGACCACGACTTACGGTAGAGGCTGACAGCCCCAATCGCTCTGCAATGTCGTAAATTGTAATTTCTCTTTTAACTGGCATAGCAAGTACAATATACGCAATCGGTTGCAAAACCAAAAGAAAGTCAATTATTTTAGGTTCTCTATTTTACAAAACACTTCTGAAAAATTGAGAAGGCAGCCTGAAAAGCAGGCTAGCGCACTTTTTTGCCAAATTCCGGATCGATCTTCAGGAATGGGATGACAATGAAACCGGGTATCGTACAAAGCATCACCCAGATGAAAAAGTGCTGATAGCCGATTAATTCCTGGAGCCAGCCACTGATCATGCCCGGAATCATCATACCCAGGGCCATGAAACCAGTAGTCAGTGCAAAATGCGCAGTCTTATGTTTTCCTTCCGAGATATAGATCATATAGAGCATGTAGGCCGTAAAGCCAAATCCGTACCCAAATTGTTCCACAGCCACCGAAGCACCTACCACCCAGAGTGAAGAAGGCATCAGGTAGGAAAGAAACACATAAACCAGGTTGGGAAGGTTCATGGCGGCAACCATCCACCAGAGCCAGTATTTCAGGCCCTTCCTGGAGGCAACAACCCCTCCGATGATTCCGCCCAGGGAAAGGGCGATAATCCCGATGGTACCGTAAATCAGACCCAGGTCACCCGTAGTAAGACCGAGTCCGTTGGCCTCCCTGGAATCGAGTAAAAAAGGAGATGCCAGCTTTACAAGCTGCGATTCGCCCAGTCTGTATACAAGAAGAAAAACCAGCATCACCCCAATCCTTTTCTTTTTAAAGAAAGAACCGAAAGTCTCGATAAAATCAGCCAGGAACCCTTTATCTCCGGTTTTCCCCGGCCGGTCCTCTTCAGGCCTGGGAAGGGCAAAGCGGTGATAAATATGAAATCCCACAAACATCAGTGCAACGATGGCAAATACCATGCTCCAGGCAAAGCGTATATTGCCGCTCAGTCCACTGAAGGAAGCAACACTTGCCTTATCCAATTTTGGATCCAGCTGAAACACAGCAAAAGCAGGGATATCCCAGTTATCCTCATTAAATTCGAAGCGATAACTGCGAACCAGTGAGATACTCTTATCCCCCTTTTCAAAACTAAAATTCATTACAATATTTTCGCCCTCGTCTGGCTTCTGGCTGAGCCGGAACCATGTATACCCCAGGTTTCCTGTGAGTCCGTCACCCTCCCGGCTTACCTCGATCTCTTGTGGGGGATAAAAACCATGGGAGCTGTTCCACTGATCCACCTCAGAAAGCAAAACACCTGCCTCAGCTTCAGAAATCTGTTCCATTCCGATCTAAAGCTCACCATCTGTAAAAAAGAAAGTCTCACCCTCCGCATCCGCCTTCGGGGGAAGAACAGGAATCTCTTCCGGTCTGAACGCTATGGAAGAGGTCCCTTCGACTGTTACCACCTGAACTTCGACCGGGGGCAAGCCGGTACGCGCCTCAAAATATCCCGCAAAAATAACCAGGAGCCCCTGCCCCGTCAGCATGGCCAGCCTGTAAAAAGTACTCCTGATCCCCACAAAAAATGCCTGATCACCTTTGGACAGGCCAAGCATGTAAAAACCATCGGCTGCAATATCATGGGTGGCTGAGCTGAAGGCCAGTAGCCAGAAAAAAGCCAGGGTCAGCTGGAAAAAACGATCCATGGGAATTGTAAATGCCACTCCTGCAAGTCCCGCTCCGATGAATAGTTGCATTATAAGAATCCAGAAGCGCTTGGTTTTCAAAATATCCACCACAGGCCCCCATAAAGGCTTAATCACCCAGGGAAGGTATAGCCAGCTGGTATACAGGGCAATTTCAGCATTGGAAATGCCCATACGCTTGTAAAAAATCACCGACAGGGTCATCACCAGTACATAGGGGATTCCCTCGGCAAAATAAAGGGAAGGAACCCAGGCCCATGGGCGGGAAGAAGCAGCCCCATCTTTAATACTCACTTTGCGTTTACTCATATCTCTTTTCTATATCAGCATCAATAAAGTAATGTTTCAAAATCTCCTGGTAGGTATAGCCCCTGTGCGCCATTACCGCTGCACCTATCTGGCATAGGCCTACCCCGTGCCCCCAACCAGCTCCCCGAAAAAAGAAGCTTCCGGGCACGCCGTCTTTTAGGGCTCGCTTTTCAACCATAAAGGCAGAACTGTAAAGGTGCGATGTACTCAGCCAGCGTCTGATTTCAAGTTCCTTCCCCACAACAAGGCTTCTCTTGCTACCTACAATCTTCAGCCTGACCAACCTTCCGGATTCGCCCCGCTCCAAGGGAATGAGGTCCAGAATATCTCCGAAATCCAGGCCTGACTTCTCCCGGATCAGGGCTGCAATCTCGGCCTGCTTGTAGCTGATCTCCCAGCGAAAAAAATCATGGGAGCTTTGATCATAATCATTCAATACCTGCCTTAGTAAATCAGCATCATGGGTATTACAAAAAGCTTCCGGTGAACTGCTTATAAACGCTCTTGCGTTGGATTCCAACTTCAGGTCGGCAACATTGACCCCGGCACCGGAAGGATTGTCGTCCACTCTCCTCAAGTAGGGATGAACTACCGGCTCCCAGCAATACTGGAACTCTTCTACAACTCCTCCGCAACATTTTGAAAAACGGGCATCGCAGATCATATCCTCGTATACCAGGAGCTCTCCGGAGGTCTCTTTAACAGCCTTTACAACCTCCGGGTTATAAGCCCTGGTAATCCCCTGGTAACGCTGACAATGGTCATCGGCACACACATGGAACATTTGGTGATCCTCCCGGTCGTACCAGCGGATATACTCGTTTTCTGTTTCATGAACCAGGGCATAGTTATGCTCCGATCTGGCCACTTGCTCCTGCTTTTCAACCTGGGCCAGCAGCCAGCTTCTCGAAATAATCGTATGAGCCTTCAGCAGAGCCGGTGAGCTGTCACCGCTCATCTCCGATGAGATGACACTTACCAGGTAGTCCTCCACAGGAACCAGGTTGATTGCCTGAATTTCTCCCTCCAGTATGATAAGCTTCAATGCTCCCCGAAAAAGCTGGTCCTCCTTCTGCTCCCAGTGAAAACCGATTCCGATAAGTACATCGGAGATTAAAAACCGGCCTTTTACAGCATCCCCTGGAATAAATAACGGCTCCCGCGCAGAAACAAGCACCCTCCCCTGCTGCCTTATTTCGATCTGACCCTGGCGAATCACTGCCTCGGCCTCACCTTCCAACAAAATATCCTCAGCCAGGTAGGCACTATCGAAACGGAAATTAAGGATTTCCGACCTCAGGATGCCCACATGGATATCAGGGGCTTTTCCGGGCTTCATCATAACAGGTTTTTAGAGAGATGCGAGCATAAGTCCTCAAATTGTTTGTCGTCCAGACTAATCTGGGTAAAGATATCCTTGATATCGTCGGCCGTGATTTTGTCAAAATCCTTCTCAAGCGGGGTGATCAACATGCCTCCCATATCCACCGAGGCCGGACTCAGCAGGATATTCTTTTCACCCTCCTCGAAAAATTGCCAAGGTCTGTGTTTATCCCGGGGAAAAACCAGGACCTGCCATCCCAGGTTATAATAAGCCAGGATATTAAGCATGGGTTCAGCACCATTGACCAGGCGGCGCATGTAGGCCGATATACGGAGAAAGGCATCCTCAATGGCCTTCTTCTGCAGCGATTCCAAAAGCAGGAAGCGCCTTAAACCATCATTGATGGCTGTATATGATACACCCTCCCCCGAACTCAGGGCTGCTCCAAAGCCTTCCCTCAGGCTTTCCAGCTCACCCTCAATGGGCATTAGTCCACGGCTCCCTGCCTGGAAGTGCAAATGATCGGGCGCTGAAGCCCCACAGGCCGGGGCATTGTAAAACACGGCAAGCTCGGGCAATTCTCTGCTCATATCAAGCATCCGGGAAAATTCAGAATCGATCTCCTGGGGAATATGCTGCCTGTGTGCAATTGTATAGTGCCGCCCGAATATGGGAAAGGGATTACACAGGATCTCATAATCACTGCCAAAGGCCACCTGGTCTTGCCCGGCTGGCCGATTGGCCGCACACAAAAAGCAGGGTCGCTTTTCAATGGATCCTTTATCCACCTTTGCTGCTGAAGAGGTAATTCGTTTGGGATTAAACTGGACCTGGATGTTGAAGCCTCCGAAATTGAAACTTCTAAGGAGCGCCGAATCCAGCTTCTCCCAGTTAGCACCCAGCAGGGGCCATCCGGTAATCTGATCCTCAAAAAGCTGACTGGTCTTCTGCTGCATGCTCATTTCGCCTGGCTGTTTAGTTTAATCCTGGCGCTCAGTTCGTAAGTCCGGAGCCTGTCCTTATACTGATTATGCTTATTCATGGCTTCAATACTCAGGGAAGCATCCGAGTTGTCCTCCCAACGGCGACAAAGGTAGATGGGCTTGTAGATTCTCCCTATCTGGTAGTGCCGGCTGATGGCCAGTCCCACGCCATAATCTTCGCCATAACTTACATTGGGAATATTCAGCTCCCTCAGAACCGGGGTATAGAATGCACGCGGAGCACCCAGTCCGTTAATACGAAGGGCGTTGTTCCTCCCGTTTTCCGGGGTCCATTCCTTATGATCTATCAGTCCGGGGGGAATCTCTTCCAGGTCAAAATTGCACATCCTGTAAGAACCAATGACCATGGCACACTGCTGCTCATAAAAAGCCTGAACCACCTGCTCCAGGGTATGCTCATCTAAGTAGAGGTCGTCGCTGTCAAGTTGTACTGCAAACTTGCCGCAGAGTTCATGATGAACGCCCAGGTTCCAGCATCCGCCTATTCCCAGGTCATGCCTGTCAGGAATCACATGAACCAGTCCGGGATAAGCAGCCGCTTTCTCTTTCAGTACCGCGGTAGTGCCGTCGGTAGAGTGGTTATCAACCACAATCAGGTTGAATTTAAAAGAGGTCTTCTGTGTTTTCACCGAATCAATGGCATCGGCAATGGTCCGTATACGATCGCGTACCGGGATAATTACAGAAGCTTCGACAGGAAACTCCTGAAGATCAAACTCCACCGGGGAAAATTCAGGGTCGAGATAGGCTCCGACCTCCTTCAGGTGCAGGCTTGCCACCTTCTCCATCTCCTTCTGCACCTCCCTGTTCCTGGGATCCACATAATCAAATATTTTCTTTCCCGAAACCCTGGAATCGGCGGGAAACACCGCATAAAGAAACTCCTGTATTCTTACGGGAAGGGCTTCCACGCTCAGTTTAAGCCTGAGCTGGTAAAGTCCGGCATATTCAAAGGAAGTACTCAAGTCCTTTGCAGCTTCCACAAGCTTCTCACTCTTGAATAGCAGAACCGGTCCAAATTCAAAATCATCACGCAGACTGCCCGCCTGGTAGTCGATAAGCGGGTGAGGCACATAGGTTCCATCCTTTATATCGAAGTGATCCGAATAGACCATGGAAGCATCCGTATCCTCCGCCACCTGGATAAAGCGCTCCAGGGCCAGCATGCCAAAAGAAAGCGGGTTCTCCCCGCTTATCAACAGGCTGTACTCCGACCCGGTGGAACAATCGGCAATCTTTCGAATGGTATCCGTGCCCATCCTCCCGCTCGTCGCAAGGTAAGAGCATCGTCCGGGCAAATCGCCCGGATCCTCAGGCCCCATCAGGAATATCCTGTTCACCAGTTTGTCTTCCAGTATCTCCCGGATGCGCTCTTCCCACATCGTTCCTGTCGCCGACACAAAACAATTGATTTTACTCATATTTTTCCTGCTCAATTAAATAGTGAAGTATTTTTTTCATAATCATATCACGTGTTTGCTGAGTTTTAATGGTCTCAAAGGGAAAACCCATGGCAATCATTCCATATTTCCCATGGTAGGCCACTGCTGCCGAAGCATTGTTCTCCCGGTATCTCATCAGGGTCGTGGCCGTGGAATCAGCGGGTTCCAGTGCATCGGCACCCTCCACTGTATAAAGCACGGGATCGACTCCTGTATTGAAGCAATATGAATCGCGGTAGTCTCCAAAGTCCGGGTCCATAAAGTAAAACTCACCGGTTCGTGAGGCGTTGCTGGTTCTCCACCTGTATTTCAGCACCGAAGCAGCCAGGGAATCCTGGCCACGCAAATGGACATCACTGGCAATATGTGCCCCCGAAATAAAAAGATTCCCTCCCCGCTCCAGGTAGGTCCCCAGGATCCTGAACATAGAATCGCTCAGTACCTGGTAGTGGTAGATGGAATCGTTCTTGGGCAGCAGCGTGCTCTTCTCCTCCCCGGCGATAAAATCGACCGCATTAAAGCGGTCAAGCTCCATATAATCAGAAAGAAGCGCCTCATCACTGATGGTCGCAAAGGAGTAACCCGCACTTCCGATGGAGCGACCGTGGG
>CAZRPW010000001.1:30722-61686 GCA_964601975.1 uncultured Bacteroides sp. | reverse complement strand
CTGTTTCCCGGAATCACCAGGCCTTCAAGATCGGCATAGGAAGCACCGTGTCCGGGCGAATCATCATCCAGCCAGGGTGAGGACTTCTCATAATCATATTGTGCCCCCACCGTATGCAGGTCCTCATACCAGGGCACCCCCTGGTCGATCATGGGTAAGAAACCGGCATGGGCCGTATCCTCAAACCAGGCAGCACCTCCGGTTCTGTCGAAGGCGCTGATCATTAATACAGTCCCTTTCGAATGGTTTCGCCTGCACACCGATACCAGCTCAGAAGGAAAACTTTCCCCACCTCCATTCAGGGCTGTTACTCTGAAGGAATAGATGGTATCGGGCCCTGCTTCTTCAAGAACATAGCTGGTTCCCTCCACCTCAACCCCCTTGTCAAAACCAGCCCCGTTTATACTTGTATAAACTCTGTAGCGATCGGGCTCAGCTGTGGGTTCAAGGGGGTCACTGTTTGCCCGCCAGGAAAGGGTAATACCTCCCCCGGGCAATATTCCGGAAGATAAATGACTCACAGGAAGGGGCTGTATCACGTACCCGGTGCCATAAAGCGTGGCCAGGAATCTGACCATGCCCTTATAAATAGCCCTGCTTGTATGAAAGCGAAACATGGGCTCCTGTCCAAACCTGACATCCGTGAAATTCTGATGAGACAGAAGTTCCAGCAGCATGCCAGGCACATTTGGCCGAAAAGCCTCACTATAAGCCTGGTCCCACAAACCGCGCCGGGTCCACGCCGGATCATAAAGGGTCCTGATATCCTCCACAACCTGGGTCTGGATAAGATCACCAAGGTCCCGGGAAGCCATTCTCGAAAGGCCGGAAGGGAAAGGCCCTCGCCGGTAGGTGGTACTGAAAATCCCCAGGGTACCGATCACGGTATCGCTCCGACTGATCCCCGCATCAGTGTGAAAAGCAAAGGAGAGATCCACCGGAATTCCCAATCCCGCCGCATCCTTGTTGGCACTTGGACCAGATGGGGCACCCTTCAGATAGTTGACCCATTCACCCCTGCCCTGGTAATCATCCTTGTAGTCATGTTCGGGACTGTTCAGCCTCCATACAAGCGTATCGGGAAAACCTGCATATTGGAGGTAGTACCTGGCCGCTTCCTGGTACCTGGGCCTCAGCCCTGTTTGTCCATTTCGGGAAATATTACCCATCCCTCCTCCGAACCTTACCGCATCGGCCGTAAGCATAGCCCTCCGGCGACTGCTTTCATTCGTTAGCACCACCTTCCCACTCTCAGGGTTTAATCCCCGGTCAAAATGGAAGCGTCCAAGGTAAACCCAGGTGCCGCCACCCATCCGCTGATTTACCAGGAATTCACTTACCCCTCCTGCATGATGCACCCTGTACCGGGCATCATCCGGACTCTCCTCAAGTGTAGAATAAGATATATACACGCCATAATCCCCCTCTTCCGGGATCTCCGGAATCCATTGTATCGATCCCGTGGCTTCCCGTTCTGCAGGCATCTTCTGCCAGGTACCCAGCCTGAATGGATTCTCATCCACATAGGGCGGTGTTCCCATTCCAAAGCCTGTACCTCCCTTGTATAGCCCACCCGGATCGGCCGAAACATAAAGGCTTAGTCCACTACTCCCGTCATTGTCAACAATCACCTCATGGACCTGCCAGTCTCTCTCGCGGGGCAAAAATACAGTAGCACCGGCATTTTCAAGCATGGGCACAAGCATCTGCAAGGTGTAGACCATGGGGTAAAGATCCTCAACGGTCTGGAAAAGCCTGGCCCGCTGCCACTCCCAACGGTTCAGGCTGGGCTCATAATACCATCCATGACTGTGCCACAGTGCAATATTTCGGTTATACAATGTTGCCTCTTCCAGGTAGGGTTTGTCCAGATTTTGCACCAGGGGTGGAGATTTCCGCCTGAATTTGGCCACACTCCTGGCGGGATCAAAATCCTTCTTGTCCCCGCGGTAGTAATTGGGAACATACTCCCTTATATTTCTTTTATTGGAATATATCTCCAGGGAGAAATTTTCGCAGCCATCCAGCATTCCCCGCTCCAGGGAATCGATTACCGGCAAGCGGGCCGGAAACCTTGCAAGCCGCCTGTCCGTCACCACCCTGATCTTCATATGCTTCCGGTCAATGAGCACCGTATCAATCACTGTGGAGTCTTTTTTCTGATAGCCGGTAGCTTCAATGAACCATGCGCCATTAAATAACTCGGCTCCACGGCTTGTAATGCGGTCACGAATGACAGAATCACTGGGTACTGCCGGGTCCTGAGATTGAAGATAAAGTGCAGGTAAACAAAGGAAAATAGCAAGGAATAAGCAGGGACCGGTTTTTTTATACATGGCTAATAGAGATAATATTTTTCAGACAAAGACCTGAAGGCTTCCCTGTCTTTGTTCCAGTAGGAACGTAGCTTCTCAAAATTAAAGTCCTCCATCATGGACTTCCTGATCCGATCCGATCCGCAAACTTTATCAAACATAGCAAAACGATCCTCTTTTCCAACAAAGGGATTGAAATCCGGATCGATCCTGTGTGCTTCCTGCAGGAAGAGAAACTGTATCTCGGTCAGACCGGCATTCACCAGATCGGTTATATAGATTTGCACGCCCTGCAGGGACACTCCCTTGCGTGCCATGTAATAAGGCTTCAGGTAGATGGGCCGAAAAAGGACACCCTCCAGTTCGAGGGCATTCATAGCGTCTGAAAGCCTTGCTGCATCTATATTTTCTGTCACCAGCGTCTGAAAGGGCAGTGTATAGCCGATCCCGATCATATTGGGATCCAGTTCACCTATAATTCCGGTGGCCGGATAGTAGAATGCTGAGGTGTATTGCGGTATATGGGGTGAGGTAGGAATCCACTGCAATCCGGTCTTATCGAAGCTCATCTCCCGCTCCCATTCCTCCATGGGGATCACTGTAAGTTTACATCGGCTCCCCCCGGACAACATCCCCTCCTCGTTGAGCAGTATGGCAAGCTCTCCGCAGGTGAGTCCGTAAACATAGGGAATGGCATACTGGCTGACAAAAGATTCATATCCTTTTTCAACGAGCGGACCCTCCACCCTTTTTCCCCCAAGGGGATTCGGACGATCGAGAACCACAAGCTCCTTACCCAGTTCAGCAGCGGCCTCCATCACAAGCCCCATGGTACTGATATAGGTATAGGAACGAACCCCGACATCCTGGATGTCATAAACGATCACATCCACGTCGCGCAGGACTTCCGCATCAGGTTTCCGGTTCTTGCCATAAAGAGAGTAAACCGGGATCCCGGTAGCTTCGTCCAAACGGTCGCCCACATGGTCGCCGGCAGAAAAATCACCCCTTACCCCGTGTTCTGGTCCGAAAAGCGCACGCAGATCCGTATGAGCATGAAGAATATCAACTGTCGATTGCAGGTTCCGGTCGACCCCGGTAGGATTGGTGACGAGTCCGACCCGCTTCCCTTTCAGTAAAGCAAAGCCCTGTTCAGCAAGCACATCAATCCCGGTTTTCACCTGTGCACCGGCCATTGAGAAAGTAAAAAACAAAGCTGTTGTTATCAGCCAGAAAGCCCTAATCCACTGCCTGTTCATCCAGTTGAAATTTGAATTACAAATATAATATATAACTTTATAAAGTATAATACGTCATACAAATTTATCCTGTCCTGAAACATATGACAGCACTAGAAAAACAGCTGAAGAAGGCCCTTGGAAAACTCCATGTAAACAGCGATGATCTCTCCCTTATTTCCAGTTCTGCGGATGCCGGTTGTTACCGCAAAATACCAAAAATCGTTCTGAAACCCGCCAATGAGAAACAGGTGGCTGAGGCCCTTTCCATCCTCCATCATCATAAGACGGCCACTACATTTCGTGCAGCCGGGACCAGCCTTTCCGGACAGGCTATCTCAGATTCGGTACTTCTGCAGGCAAGGGGCGATTTATGGTCAGACTATAAAATCATGGATGAGGGCGCCTTCATCAGGGCACAACCAGGCATTACCGGCACACGGCTCAACCAGGTCCTGGCACCCCATTTCAGGAAATTCGGCCCCGATCCGGCTTCTATCAATTCGGCCATGGTGGGCGGAATCATCGCCAACAACGCCAGCGGAATGAGCTGCGGAACACATGCTAACAGCTATGCCACCATCGTCTCGGCCCGCATTATCCTATGCGATGGCAGCATTCTTGATACTGCTGATCCTGAAAGCCGGCTTAGCTTTCTCCGGGAAAAGGCAACACTTGCCTCCACCCTTATAGCCATCAGGGAAAAAATAATTTCCAATCCGGACCTGGTAGAGAAAATCAGGCGGAAGTACAGCATCAAAAACACAACGGGCTACGGGATGAATACCTTCCTCGACTATGAAGACCCGGTGGATATTGTCCTGCACCTGATGGTAGGATCGGAAGGAACCCTGGGATTTGTCTCAGAAGCCACCTTCAGGACTGTCCCTCTTTTGGCATTCAGGGCATCCTCACTTATATATTTTAAAGACCTGGAATCGGCCTGCAATGCAGTTCCGGCACTGAGAAAGGCCCGGATTCCTGCCATAGAGATCATGGACCGGGAAGCGCTTCGTTCGGTGGAGGATCTGCCCGGAATCCCCGACTATCTGAAAACATTTGGCAAGGATGTTTGCGCCCTGCTGATCGACCTGGAGGAGGAAAGCCAGGAAGCCCTGGAGATCATGATCCAGGAAAGCCGGAAAGCCCTGGCTGCTTTTGAGCTGGAAAGGGATTTTGAAGTTACTACAGATCGGGCACAGATTGCTGCCTACTGGAATGTCAGAAAGGGCGTATTTCCATCGGTGGGTGGCATGCGTAAACCCGGAACCAGTGTGATCATCGAAGATGTGGCCGTGCATATGGAACATCTTACCGGGGCAGTAACAGACCTGAGAAAGATGCTGGACGATCTGGACTACCGAGATGCGGTAATTTACGGCCACGTGCTGGACGGGAACCTGCACTTCATCTTTGCTCCCGATTTTCAGCAGCCCGACGAACTCCAAAAATATGAAACCATGATCAGGGAGGTGACCTCACTGATTGTCAATAAATACGGAGGATCACTAAAGGCTGAACATGGCACTGGTCTCAACATGGCTCCCTTTGTAAGTATGGAATGGGGAGAAGAGCTCTACGGATATATGAAAGAGATCAAGAAGGCGTTTGACCCGGAGGGACTACTCAATCCTGATGTTATCATTTCCAACGACCCGGAGATCCACCTTAAAAACTTCAAGCCCATGCCGGTGATTGACGATTCGGTGGACCAATGTATTGAATGTGGATTCTGTGAAATCAACTGTCTTTCGAACGGTTATACCTTGTCGGCCCGACAAAGGATTGTGGTACAGAGGGAAGTGCTTAGGCTTCGCGCCAGCGGGGAGAACCCGGAGCGCCTTGCCGCACTTATAAAATCATTCAGATATGCCGGAGATGAATCCTGTGCAGGCGACGGACTATGCTCCCTCAGCTGTCCGCTTTCCATCGATACCGGGGTCCTGATCAAGAAAATGAGGGCCCAGGCCAATGCTACAAAGAAGCCTGCCCAGGCCATTTCGCGGTGGACAGGAAATCATTTTCGGGCGGTACATAAAATAATAGGTCTGGGTCTTGGAGCAGCCACCCTTGCAGGGAAGATCGTGCCGGTTAAAAAGATATGGATATGGGACCGCCACATGCCCCGGCCGGTAAGCGCCAGGCATGTGGCCCGTGCCACAAAAACAGATCAGGAGCTGAAGGTTGTATACTTTCCCAGCTGCATCAGTCAGAGCATGGGAACAGCTGTCAGGGATAGCGAAAAGCGATCGCTGATCCAGGTCACCCAGGAGGTGCTGGAAAAGGCCGGTTACCAGGTCCTATACCCCGAGGGCATGGAATCACTTTGCTGCGGGACCCCGTGGGAAAGCAAGGGATTCAACGACATGGCAGATGCAAAATCAGCCGAACTGGAAGCGGCACTGCTTCGCGTTAGTGAGAATGGGAAAATCCCCGTTCTGACCGATACCAGTCCCTGCCTCTACCGCATGCGAAAGGTGATGACAGCAGCGCTTCAAATGTATGAGCCGGTAGAGTTCATCCACGATTTCCTGATGGACAAACTGGAACTAAAACAGCTTCCGGGGCGTTACGCCTTCCATGTGACCTGTACCAGCACCAAGATGGGACTTGAAGAAAAATTCCGAGAAGTAGCGCTTCGATGTACCGAGGAAGCAGTATTTCCCGAACAGGTGGGCTGCTGTGGCTTTGCGGGCGATAAGGGCTTTACCCAGCCTGAACTGAACAGCTGGGCCCTGAGGAACCTCAAGCTGCAGGTAAACGATCTGCAGGCAGGCTATTCCAACAGCCGCACCTGCGAAATCGGACTATCGCGCAATGGAGGAATCGATTATAAATCAATTATGTACCTTGTAAACAACGCCATGAAGGACTAACCGTACCACGCTCTTTTCCTGCCCGATAGAGTATTAATCACCTCTACGGTGGTGTTCACGTCGTCCACAATCTGGAAGTCGAACATTCCCACACAGATGAAGTCAGCCCCGTTTTTAAAGGCCCAGCTGAACCCATCCTTTGGCTCAATGGCTCCGGCTGCCAGCACCTTAAATCCCATCACCGGCACCGTGGCACGCTCCACAAACTCCACCGTACGATCGGGGAAAAGGCAGAAACAGTTGTCATGAAACTTATTGTGGTCAAGGTATTTTTCACCGTCCACCTCATAGGGCACCCGGTTTTCAATGGGGTGGGCCGACCAGTACTTATCATGATGCATGGTCTTCATGTAATAGTCGGGAACAATCCCATATTCCTCACAGGCAATAAGAGCATCCACCGTATGAGAGGCGAGTCCAGCCGTAAACCCCTGCCTTCTTATATAATCCAGCATCTTATCCACCATATCCACCTCATTATCCCTTACCATCCAGTCCACCACATTTCCCTGGAGCTGTATGATGTCCACCCCAAAATCAATGGCCTCATCAATAATGCTGAAATAGTCCTTGTTTTTTCGATCGGGAGCCACCTGGGTGATGACCTTGATCTTGCTTCCCGTCGCCTTCTTATACTTGGCCAGCAAGGCATTGGTCGGGTAGCCGATATTAATGGTATTGATCCCGGCCTGTTCGGCCAGCATCAGTGTTTCATAGACCTTCTTTTCGGTATTATAGGCTTTAAAAAGAGAGGGAACATAACGCAAATCCCGTGAGTGTGCCCATCCGCCAACCAGGTTTCCACCTGCCACCAGGCGACTGATCTCGTGCTCCCCGATCTTTCCTTTGGGACAGGGCTGCTTCAACTTATCCATGGAAGAAAAGTTCAGCTGAATAGTGGCACCGGTCATCACATCCACCTGCCGGCTGTTGTGACGGAGAGCACCCCAGCCAAGAGCACCCAGCACAGGCAGGGTGGCCAGGTTCTTGAGGGCCTCGCGGCGCGAATTAAGCGTATCGGGAAGCACTTCCTTTTCCGGCTCTTCCTGCTTTTCCGCCCTTTCTTTAGTTCCTTTGAAAAAGTAGGCTAAACCATAACCAGCCTGCTTTCCCACTACAAACCAAAGGAGCAGAAAGGCTTCAATAAAATTGCGGTTCACAATGAAGAAATGCCCGTCGGAAGTGCCAAAGAGGGAGGTTCCCCAGGGCGGGTAGGCGAAGTAGTAAAGCAGCAAAAGGGCCATCCCGCCCACAGAGGCCAGGCGGACAAACAACCCCGTAAACAGCGCCAGTCCAATGAGAATCAATCCGTAAATATTCATGATATCGATCACCCCAACCAGGCCTTCCAGTCCCGCCATCCAGTGATAAAATCCGGATAGAAAACCAGTTGAATTTGCCAGGTAGGGCAAAGATGTCCAGCCCTGCATGAGCAATTTTGTGAGACCTTCATAGAGAAAATGCCATCCGATGGCCATGCGGATGATGCTAAGGCTAAGCCGTGTGAGGTAACGCTTGTTCAGATTCATAGCAATAAATATAAAGGAATTTTGCTACTTTGGAATATTTAAAAGTATGATCCTATGAACCGTATTCCAAGAGCATTCCTTGCCATCATCCTGCTTCTGTCGGGCAGCCTGCTTTCCCTCGCACAGGATAAAAAAGCGCTGACGGTCGAAGATATGATGAAATTCCGACAGATCAATTCCCCGCTTATTTCGAACGACGGAGCATGGGTGGTCTACACGGCAAAACCCGACCGGGGCGATCCGGAGGTGGTGGTCAGGTCTACTACCGGAAGCACTGAATTCATAATGAAGCAGGCAGAAAAACCTGTTATTTCGGAAAATAGCAACTGGCTTGCTGCGGTAAAGACCCCACCCGCCGAAGTGGCCCTGAAAGCCAAAAAGGACAAAGAGCCTAAAACGGGGATGATCCTTTTGAATACCTCAACAGGGAGCCAGCATACAATCGATAGTGTAAAGACATTTCAGTTTAGCAATGACTGCAGGTGGATGCTGCATCAGCATTTTCGCGATTCTACCCTGGTACTCCATTCACTGGAGGGTGAGGACAGTGCAAGTTTTCGCAGGGTTACAGAATTTGCCTTCGACAGTCTCTCCCACTACCTGGCCTTCGTGGTGGAAGATACCGGCACATATGGAAACGGACTGTATATAAAGGACCTGGAAGCTTTCTCCGAAGAGGCAGTCCCGGTATATGCCGACAGCAGCACCTGGGCAGGGGAACTAAGCTGGAATAACCTTACCGGACAACTGGCTTTTCTTGCAGGGAAGAGCGGAAAGAAGGGCAGGAAGGAAAATGCTTCCCTGCAGCTATGGCCGTCAGAGGACAAAAATTATACAGTATTAGCAGATTCTGACCTGCAGGAGGGATGGAAAATCCATCCTGCCAACCACCTTGAATGGAGTAAGGATGGAACAAAACTCTTCCTGGGTATCAAACCGGATTCGGAGATCATTCCGCCGAAGGCGGAGGAGGAAGCCGACTCGGCAAAGCAACTCTATGACCTGGAAACGATCCTGTCAGACCGGGGCGTGGATGTGTGGCACTGGAATGATCCCTATATTAACACCCACCAGAAAAAGCTTTGGAAAAAGGAAAAGGACCGGGTGTATACGGGTGTTTACCACCTCCCTCATAAAAAATTTATTGCCCTGGCCGACAGGGAGATGCCCGAGCTGGATTATCAGAGTGGGAATACATTATTACTGGGGTCTTCCATGCTGCCTTACGCAAAGAGGGCCACCTGGGACGGTCGCTACCGTGACTATTTCCTGGTGGATACGGAAAGTGGCATAAAAAAGAAAATACTGGAGGAACAGGAACATACAGTCAGCCTCTCTCCCGATGGGAAATTCCTGGTCTACTACCGGGAAAAACACTGGCACCTGCTAAACACAGCCACCCTGGAGCCAGGGTGCCTGACCGATGGTATAGAGGTCCCCTTTGCTGATGAGGACTGGGACTACCCTGCTGATGTTCCCGGTTATGGAACAGGGGGATGGCTGGACAGATCCTCGGGTGTGCTGATCTATGACAAGTTTGACATCTGGCTCTTCCCCACCAATGGGGGTGAGGCCATATGTCTCACCGAGGGACTGGGCCGGCAGGAACAATACCAGTTCAGGATCAGGAAACTGGACAAAAAAAAGGAGTACTTCGAGCCTAAAGAGACCATCTACCTTTCTGCCTATAACGATCAGAAAAAAAACACAGCCCTGTTCAGCATGAAAGCGGGGTTGACAGGACTGGAGAAAATTTTTGAAGGACAGAAGAAGTACAGTCTTATTGCCAAAGCAAAGGAGGCTGACAAACTCATTTTCACCCGCCAGTCCTATACCGAATTCCCCGACCTGTGGGTCAGCGATCTGAAATTTAAAAAGCCTGTAAAAATATCCGATGTAAATCCGCAGGTAAAAGAGTTTGCCTGGGGAAAGGCCGAGCTGGTAGAGTGGAATTCGATCGATGGAACTCCCCTTCAGGGCATCCTGATCAAACCGGAAAATGCTGAACCTGGTAAAAAATACCCGGTTCTTGTTTATTACTACCGTTTCTTCACCAACCGTCTTTACGATTTTAACCATGTGGCGGTAAACCACCGGCCCTGTTTCCCCTTCTATGCCAGTAATGGATATGCGATCTTCCTGCCCGACATCCGTTTTGATGTGGGAACACCAGGGTACTCGGCCACCAAATGCCTGGTTCCCGGAGTCCAGAAACTCATCGACATGGGAGTGGCCAATCCCGATGCCATTTGCCTGCACGGGCACTCATGGAGTGGCTACCAGACGGCCTTTGCCATTACCCAGACAGACATTTTTACCTGCGCCATTGCAGGGGCCCCGGTTTCCAACATGACCTCGGCCTACAGTGGAATCCGATGGGAAAGCGGACTGGCCCGACAATTCCAGTATGAAAAATCCCAGAGTCGCATCGGCGGCAGTCTCTGGGATTCGCGTGATAAGTACATTGAGAATTCACCCGTATTTTTTGCCGACAGGATCAATACCCCCCTGCTTATCCAGTTCGGAGATGAGGACGGGGCAGTCCCCTGGTACCAGGGAATTGAGCTCTACCTTGCCATGCGGAGGCTTGGGAAGGATTGCATTTTCCTGCAATACCAGGGCGAGGGTCACCACCTTAAAAAATACGCCAATAAACTGGACTACACCCTTAAATTCAAGGAGTACCTGGACCATTACCTGAAAGGGGAACCTGCAGCCGATTGGATTAAAGAGGGTGTGCCCTATCGTGGTAAATAAAAAAAACTTAGCTATGTATGTAACTATTGTCCATGTAAAAGTGAAGACCGATCACATTGAGGATTTCATCGTGGCCTCGGAAGCCAACCACCATCTTTCGGTGAAGGAAGCAGGAAATCTTCGTTTTGATGTGCTACAGAAGCATGAAGATCCCGCCGAATTTGCCCTTTATGAGGCCTATGAAAGCCAGGAGGCTGCTGCAGCCCACAAAAAAACTGCACACTACCTTGAATGGAGAGAAAAAGTAGCCCCGTGGATGGCTGTCCCCCGCAAGGGAGTCAGCTACCAGGGGCTACTGCCATAGCCTGTATGTCCTGCTAATGTTCCATGATGCCAATCACCGATTCAAACAGGTCCTTATTGGCCTGGATCTTCTCCTGGTTCCCGTATACACAATAGCTGTTCTGGCTGAGTACTTTTTCAACCATCGCTTCCATGGACCGGATGTCTTCCAGGTTGGTAGATAAGACCTCATCCCTTATTTGTTGTTGCTCCGCTTCGGTAAAAGAAGTCAGATAATTACGCACTGCAATATCGCCCATCTGCGAGGGTGTCCTTGGCGAGTCAAGGTCCGAAACGGTACCTATGATGAACTGGGTCATTTCCTCATCGCTTGCCTCGAAATCCTTTAAAAAGCCCGAAGTTCCAGCGAAATTCTCAAGGGTTTCAGAGAGGTTTGGATCACGGTAAGAACCAAAGAAGACTTCCCCGTTTTTATTAAAGCTGCCAAAGCCACCATAAGCACCTCCTTTCACCCGGATTTGCGGATGCAGCCATTCCGAGCCCATCAAATTGTTCAAAACCATCATATGCCCGTTGAAATCATAGCCCAGCGCTTTGAAATTGGCTCCCTGCAATACATACTGCACTTTTGACGGGGCCATGAGCCCTTCATTCTTTCCACCGGGAGCCAGGTTCCAGTTGGTCAACATTACTTCCTGCTCCGGGAATCTGTCTGCCATTGCAGTCAATACCGGCGCGAGTGAGGGATAATCCTCTTCTCCGCAGGTAAGTCCCACGATCATATTATCCTTGCAAAAGAGAGATTCGGAGATGGTCGCAAGTTTAAGCACAAGGTCTTCGGCCTGGTTATCAAAATCAGCCATCAGCTCCTTCAGGAACCAGTAATAGGAAACCCCGCTACTTAATTCACTAAAAACACCATCCGGACTGTGATAGGACCTCTGGCGGGTTCTGGCATAGCCAAAACCATTCCCTTTGACATCGGATTCCACCCTTGTAAGGTGCTGATTCAGGAGTTTACCAAGCCGGTCGGTATCGGTAAAATCTGTACGCAGTAAGACCTCTTCCACAAGCTCGGCCAGTTGGTCTGACTTATCATTCACCACCTTCACATTGACGAAAAATTTAGGGATCAGAAGATCACCATTCTTTGAATCCAGGTATGTCTGCATACCCATATTAAAACCACCCGTATGGATATTTTTTTCTTTCTCTATTTCTTCAAAACTAAAGTTTTCTGTATCCATTTTACCCAGTACCTCGGTCAGAATCCTTAGATAGGGAATCCAATCCTGGTTCACCGTTCTCATATCAAATAAGAAATCTGTATATACCACATGGTTGGTAAATGCTTCGAAGTGAAGGATCTTAAGCCCATCCGTCTCTTTCTCCTGAACCTCGTACCACGCTGTCTGGGGCTTCACATCAGAGAGACTAAGCTTTGGAATAGTAGCCAGTGCCTCAGGACTATCTTCCGAATCCTGATGGGCAATGAGCTTACGGGTTGATTCAATGATCGCCTGTACTTCATCCTCATTTAAACCCGCCTTATACCGGGCCAGCTTCTCGTTTGTAAGTTCGCTGTTCCGGACTTCCATTCCGGGCTCCGGCTCCATGAGCAGTAAGAGTGCATGCGGATTATGAATCAATTTCTCCTGGATAATTTGCTCCAGGTAATCGGAGCTAAGTGCCGCCTTCACCGAGGCGATGGGGGTTTCATACTCCAGCCCGGCGTAAGGATCACCGGAATACATCCAGCTTCCCACATTGGATAAACTATAGTTGATTCCTTTCTGGGCTGTATTGCCTTCCCTCAAACGGAATTCCATCCTGTTGATGGTGCCTTCAATGGATTCCTTATCCAAGCCTTCTTCAACCACTTTCTCCAGGGTGGCAAATACCGTTTCTCTGAATCTGTTTATGTCGCCGGCACTGGCATTCTTTACAGTCATAATAAAGGTCTGCTGCCGCAGGGGGTAATTAAAAGCTGATACATCCTGTCCGATTCCTGCATCCTGCAGGGCCAGCCTCAGGGGTGCGGATTCCTGGTTCACCAGTACATCCTGAAGAACAGTCATGGCCATTTCCAATTCACCGTCTGCTCCATCGCCCACCACAAAACTAAGATTCAGCATGGCCTGGTCTTTGGTGTCCGCTCCCGGCGAGGCAGGATAGGGAGCCACCACCTCCTTTATCTCAAAAAATGGCGCATGCATTGGAATATCCAGCTCCATTTCTGCCCGGTCATAAGCTGCAAGGTAGGCCGTATCAATGAAGGCCAGTTCCCTTCCCAGGTCGGCATCACCATAGAGGAATATGAAGCTGTTAGAGGGATGATAATGTCTTTTATAATAGGAGACAAACTGCTCGTAACTCAGGTCCGGAATGGCTTCAGGCCTGCCTCCGGATTCGTAGCGATAGCAATTATCCGGATACAGGTGCTTGAATATCTGGTAATACATTTCCCTGTCCGGACTGGAGAAAGATCCTTTCATTTCATTATATACAACACCCTTGTATACGAGGGGATCATTGGGATCTTCCAACTCGTAGTGCCAGCCTTCCTGCTGGAAGGTAGTGGGTCGTTCAAGGACCAGGGGATTGAATACAGCATCAAAGTATACGTGCATCAAATTAAAGTAATCCTTGGTATTCATGCTGGCGGCAGGATAAATGGTCATATCCTTGCCGGTCATGGCATTCAGAAAGGTCTTGAGCGAGCCTTTACTCATCTCGTCAAAGGGGCTTTTCACCGGGAAATTCTTTGAACCCTCGAGCACACAATGTTCCAGGATGTGGGGCGTCCCGCAATCTGTATCTGTGATGGTCCTGAACGCAACGGAAAACGTTTTGTTGGGATCGTCGGCTGAAATCTTAAAGACTTTTGCCCCGGTCTTATCATGTTCGAAATAGTAGCAATTGGCGTTTACCTCTTTCACAAACTTCTTGGAAATTAAGGTATAACCGGGATAGTCAATCTCGGGCTTACAGGAATAAGCAATTAGTAAACAGAATGTTACAAAAAGCAATATATATTTTTTCATGTCTTTGTTAGGTTTTTATTTCGTTAAACAAGTTACGCATACGCATCCTAATTGCAAATAAACCACTACTTTTAGGGGATGTAAAAATTTGATTATAACCCTATTAACTGAGCTCAAAATGAAAAAACTACTGTATGCAATTCTCCCGGCACTGCTGCTAATCAGCTGTAATTCACAAAAGCCAGCTGACAAGCAATCTGAAAACCTGGTCGAACCCAGCTGGTCGCTCACCGAACTGTGGAGCACCGATACGGTGATGCTTACCTGCGAATCGGTTCTCTATGATGAGGAACTGGACCAGCTTTTTGTCTCCTGCATCAACGGATCTCCCACTGAAAAAAACGGGAAGGGTTTTATTGCCCTGCTCGACCCGGAGGGGAATATCAAAACCCTGGAGTGGGTAAGCGGACTCAATGCCCCCAAAGGAATGGGTATCCATAATGGCCTTCTATATGTGACGGATATAAATCAGCTTCGTGTTATTGACATAGAAAAGGCTGAGATCATCCTGAGCATCCCCGTAGAGGGAGCAAGCTTCCTGAACGACATTGCCATTGATAGTGACGGGACGGTATACTTCTCCGATTCGGACAGCGGATCGATCTGGACTTATAAGGACGGGCTTACCTCCACATGGATTGAAGGGGCTTTCCAGAGGCCCAACGGACTGCTCATTGAAAGTGATCGTGTCCTGCTCACCAATTCCGGCAGTTCGGACATGATGGTCATTGACAAAGTCACCCGTGAATATGAGACGGTCACCACCGACATTGGTCATGGCGACGGATTGGAATTCACCGGGAAAGAAGGACATTACCTTGTAACAAGCTGGGCCGGTGAGATATTCCTTGTCCTGCCCGATTTCAGCAGGATCTCTCTTCTGAAAACATCGGAGCTGGAAATCAACTCGGCCGACATTGGCTTCAACAAAAAGAAGCAGGTAGTTTATGTTCCCACATTCTTCGACAACCGGGTAGTGGCCTACCAGCTTAAACTGGATGAAGGGAAGCATATTTGATATTCAGGCTTCTGCCCTGCACGACGGACCCGGAATCCGGACCACCGTTTTTCTAAAGGGCTGTCCCCTCCGTTGCCACTGGTGTTGCAACCCGGAATCATTCCACCGAGAGCCTACCCTCTCATGGAACCCTGAAAAATGCACAGGCTGTCTCAGCTGCACAGCTTTTTGTGAAAGCGGAGCCCTGAGCGCCCGAGAAGGAAAGCTCGTGGTACAGCATAAGCTTTGTACGGGCTGCGGCAAGTGCATCGGGGAATGTCCGGAGGAAACCCTGAAACTATACGGTTACAAGGAGGAGGTGGATGGAATTGTAAGGCTGGTAGCCCGGGACAAAGCCTACTTTGACCGATCTGGTGGAGGAATTACCCTCTCGGGCGGAGAAGCCATGATGCAGGTAAGCTTCAGCCTGGAGCTGCTTCAAGCATCTAAAAAACAGGGACTGCATACCTGTATGGAGACCAGCGGCTATGCCCGACAGGAAGACTTTGCAAAAGTCCTCCCCTTCACCGACCTCTTCCTCTTCGACTACAAGGCCAGTGGAGAGGAAAGGCATATGGAGCTCACCGGGAAAAGTAATAAACTGATCCTGGAGAATCTTGAATTCCTGAACCGCAGCGGGGCAAACATCATACTTCGCTGTCCCCTGATTCCCGGGGTCAATGACACAGACAAACACCTGGAAGCCATTACCCGTATCAGCAATACAATGGACCAGATCCGGGAAGTCGAGCTACTGCCCTATCATAATTATGGGGAACACAAGTGGGAGCAGACCGGCAGGAAAGCACCCTGCAAAGGAATAGAAACAGCCTCGCCCGAACAGATTGAAAAATGGGAAGCGTCCCTCCGCCAGATGGGCTGCGGGAAACTAAAAGATCGCAGATGAAAAAGGGACCCGATGCAAATGAGAAAACAGACATCCTGCAGGAGTTTACAGACACCTACCAAAGTTTTGCGCCCGAAGAGATTGAGATGCGCGAGGCAGCCTGCATCCGTGTGCAGACCCGGGGCAGGGTAAGGCCCATCGAAGAACAGGATCTCTTTGCAGGGAGGATGCTGCAGATGCCCATTGGATTTATCCCTCAATCGATGGGTACAGGCATGGGTTATTGCATCCACCCTGACATCGAAAACCGGCTGCTGAACCGGCCGGAACTGAGCGATCAAAACAGGCGGAAACTGGCGGTCCTGATGGAGTTCTGGCAAAAAGAAGGCACCGTTTACAAGTCAAGAAAAAAAATGCCGGAGAAGGTTCGCAGGGTCATCCCCAGCGAGCTTTACTACCGTGAACCTGGCATTGCCTTTTCCCTGTACAGGATGTCGGGTATACAGCTGGATTACCGAAAACTACTCAGCCTGGGAATTCCCGGACTAAAAGCTGAAGTAGCAGGATACCTGGCCCTTAGCAAAACAGGGTCAAAATCACAGCGCCTCTATGCCGCCATGGAGCATGTACTGGACAGCTTCTCTCAGCTTTGTACGGACTATGCCCTGCATGCGCTGGAGCTGGCAGGAATCAGCAAGCATCCTGAGCGCAAGGCTGAGCTGGAGCTCATGGCAGAGGTACTCACCAACATTGCCCATAAAAAACCGGGAAGTTTCAGGGAGGGACTCCAGCTGATGGTTCTCTACAATATATTCGATGGCACCAAAAACTATGGCAGGATGGATGATTCCCTGGCTGAGTTATGGCATCACGAATGTACATCGGGAGGAATTGATAGGGAGGAAGCCCTGCGCTTGCTGAGCAGCGTATGGGCCTTGATGAAGTTCCGGGACAACCGTTACGACACGAGGCTGATTATTGGAGGAAGGGGTCGCCAGAACGAAGAGAGGGCCAACCAGGTGGCCATGCTGATCCTGGAAACTTCCCACCGGGTAAAAGAGAACGTACCCCAGGTGGCGCTGCGCTTTCACCGGGAACAGGACCCTGCACTCTATCAAAAGGGACTCGACATGCTGGCAGATGGGAACACCTACCCCATGCTCTATAACGACGAAGTAAATATCCCGGCTGCCCAACAGGCCTTTGGAGTCTCCATGGAAGAAGCTGAACACGTGATCCAGTATGGCTGTGGAGAATATGTACTCAACCACCGCAGCGTGGGCACTCCCAGCGGGGTTATCAACCTGCTGCAGGCCCTGCTGGTAACCATGAACAGTGGTTTTGACCCCGGCTCAGGCCAACAGCAGGGCATGCCCCCGGAACGCTATTTGAAATACAAGAATTTTAAAACTTTTGAAGACCTGCTGAATGCCTACAAGGAGCAGGTGGAGTACCATGTAGGGCCGCTGGCCCTGCAGGAATACCTGGAGTATAAACATGCAGCGGACGACAATGCCTACCTGCTTTCCAGCCTGCTGATGGACGACTGCCTGTCCCGGGGGAAGGCCATCTTTGACGGGGGAATCAGGCACCTGGGTGGCACCCTGGAGACTTATGGGAACACCAATGTGTCGGACAGCCTGGTGGCCATTCGTGAGCTCGTTTACAACAGGAAGGTATTCACCCTGGAGGAATTGAACCTGATGCTGAAGGCCGATTTTGAAGGCTTCCGAAAAGCACTGAAGATGATCCGGAATTGTCCCAAATACGGGAACGACGATGAGGTAGCTGACCGCATGTACCTGGAAGTCCACAAGCACATTTGTCAGGTAAGTGCCAAACAGGCGAAGAAGGTGGGTCTGGACTCCTACCTGGTGGTAATCATCAACAATGATGCAAATACAGTCATGGGAACATTCACCGCGGCATCACCCGACGGGCGACGGGCTTTCACCCATCTCAACCCGGGCAATAACCCGGTGGGGGGAGCAGACAAAAGGGGGATCACTGCCTGTATGAATTCGCTTGTAAAGCCGGATACTTCCATACATGCCGGTGCAGTTCAGAATATGAAGTTTAGCCGGTCTTTGCTTAAGGAGAACAGGGAAAAATTCGAGCTTCTGCTGGAGACTTACTTTGAACAGGGTGGCGCTCAGCTCATGCTCACCGTCATCAGCAAAGGAGAACTGGAAGAAGCACAAAAGCACCCCGAGAACTACCAGAACCTGATGGTAAGGGTAGGCGGATTCAGCGAACGTTTCGTGAACCTGCCCCCCGAAACCCAGGCCGAAATCCTGAGCAGAACACTGTACTAGGAAGCGGACATCTTCCCCTTCAAGGGCTCCAGCTGTGTGGGTCCAAATGAAACATTCAGTTCTGTATCCCAGAGCAAAACATCCCCCTCAAAGCTAAAGGTAAGCTTCACAATGTAGGGGGTCTCGTGATATACCAGCTTTACCAGATATTGATTATCGCCTTTCCAGGCCCCGCTTACTGAGACTTTATCCGATATCCAACCCGGACTTGCGAACTGCCCCTTTTCCCAGGCCCCATATGCTGCCTTGAGAGACTGATTTCCCGCTCCGGTACCCATACTTATTTCACAACTGCCACCATCGAATTCAAAGGAAATTGACTCCATCCCCAGCTCGTTTGCTTCCAGTGAAAAGGTCTTTCCTGACAGGGTGGAAGCCAGGGCAGATTCTGCCTCCCCCTTTGCATAGCTGATGGCACGACTCTGCAACAATTCGTCCAGTTTCTGCCCTGCCTCCTCATTCGATTGCAAGGGCTCTGCTTCAAAGGCGGGCAAAAGGTGCTTCCATGCAAGGTTCATTACAGCCTGCATATCCGAAGTGCCCGAAGTAATCGCAAGCACAACATCCTGCTCGGGCATCACAATGCAGAACTGTCCGAATGCACCATCGCCCCGGTAAAGATTGTTCCGGCACATCCAGAACTGGTAGCCGTAACCCTGCTCCCAGTCACTTTCGGGATTACTGCCGTTGGAAGCTTGCAATCTTGTTGCCTCGTCTATCCATTCTTCAGAGATCAGCCTCTTCCCCTTCCACATTCCCTTTTGCAGGTAGAGCTGTCCAAGCCGGGAAATATCTTCAGTACATATACTCAGTCCCCAGCCTCCCGTGTTAATACCATCGGGGCAGGACTCCCATGTAGGATTTTCAATTCCCAGGGGTTCAAAGAGCCTTGGGGTAAGAAAGTCCAGAACTGTAAGTCCACTTACCTTCTGCACAATGGCAGACAGGATGTAGGTAGCACCACTGTTGTAAACAAAATGGGTCCCCGGTTTATGTTGTACCTCCTGTGAAAGAAAACCCTCCACCCAGGAATCATAATTTTCTGACATCATGCCTCCGCTGGTTCCCCACTGGTGACCCGAACTCATTTTCAACAGATCCCTGATGCGCATGGCCTTCAGATTATCACTCAGATCATCAGGCAATTGATCCGGGAAAAAAGAAATTACAGGATCATCTATACTCAGTAGTCCCTCATCCTGGGCCATTCCCACTGCCGTAGAAGTAAAACTTTTACTGAGGGAGTAGAGCATATGAGGGGTTTCGGCATTATAGGGTGCCCACCAGCTGCTGGCAAGCACTTCACCATGCCTGAGCAGCATGAAACTGTGAATCTGGTCGGGTAGTTCATTGTCCAGGGCCTCTACAAATCCGATAATGGCCTCTGAGTGAACACCTGCAGACTCAGGTGAAGACACCGGACCAACTACACTTCCCTCCCCTTTATCAGGTGAGGTACAGGCCGAAAAGGAAAAAAGGGCAACAAGGATGACGAGGGAGGCAAAGCTTTTCATTATCTATGGTTTAGGTGCGAAGTTGAGATATAATATTACGAAAATTGATTGGTATTCTCCATCATGAATGCAATCGATTTAAATTTTATCCTTAAAATTGTGTCAGATGCCACAAACCAACAACTAAGTAAGACCCATGAAAACCAAAAACGGAAAAGTTTCTGTACTGGAAAAGATCGGATATGGTTCCGGTGATTTTGCATCCAACCTCTTCTGGCAGACCTTCATGTATTTCCTTCCCATTTTTTACACCGATGTATTTGGACTCCCCACCAGTGTGGCAGCACTGCTTTTTGGTCTCTCCAGGATCCTTGACGGCTTCACCGATCCCCTCATGGGCATGATCGCCGATCGCACTAAAACCAGGTGGGGAAAATTTCGTCCCTACCTGCTCTATGTTTCGGTGCCTTTTGCGGTCATAGGAATATTAAGTTTCTCAACCCCTGATTTTAACCTCACCGGCAAAATTATCTATGCCTTTGTGACTTATAACCTGATGATGATCCTCTATACCGCCATCAATATTCCTTATTCGGCACTGATGGGTGTATTGTCGCCCGACAGCAAGGAGCGGACCAGCATCTCCTCCTACCGCTTCATCCTGGCCTTCGGGGCCGGCTTGTTTGTGACCGCCTTCAACAACACCTTTGTGAGTACCTTCGGGAAGGGTGACGATGCCCTGGGCTATAAGTATACAATCATTCTTTATTCGGTGCTGACCATCATTCTCTTTCTTTTCGCATTCTTCAGCACAAAGGAAAGGGTGATTCCCAAAAAGAAAGAAAACAACAAAGTATCGGTCGACCTGAAAGACCTTGTAAGCAACAAGCCCTGGATCATCCTCCTGCTGGCCGGCATCTTTACCATTTTTTACGTATCCATCCGAAACGGCGCCATTGCTTACTACTTCAAATATTATGTGGATATTAAGACTGTCGACTTCGCACTCTTCGGGAAATCCTTAAGCTATGACTTTTCTTCGGCCTTCATGGTGCTGGGCACCCTTGCAGGAATCCTGGGTATCTCGGTTGTGAAAAAGTTCTCCGACTGGGTAGGAAAAAAACAGGCCTACATGATTCTGATGCTGCTCTCCACCCTTTTTACAGCCAGCTTTTTCATCCTTAAAAGCGACCAGGTTGCAGGGATGTTCATCCTGCAAATCATGGCCAGCCTCTTTATGGGACCGACTTCGGCACTGGTATGGGCCATGTATGCCGATGTGGCTGACTACGGGGAATGGAAAACCGGGCGGAGGGCGACCGGACTGGTATTCTCTGCTTCAACAATGGCCCAGAAGTTTGGATGGGCCCTGGCAGGGGTGGTTACCATGGCGCTGCTCTCCCTATTCGGATATGAAGCAAATATGGCACAAACGCCCGAGTCCCTGACCGGGATCAGGGCACTTATAAGCCTGATACCTGCAGTGGGAAGCGTCATCTGTGCAGTACTCATCATCTTCTATGCCCTGGATGACAAATTCATGGCCAGGATACAAAAAGACCTGGCAGAAAAGCCTGCCGGGTAGCACTTAAAACTGCTCTTTCCCGAATGTGCTTTCAGCCTTTTTATCCCCCCTGGATTTGGAGTTAAAAGCATAGGATAAGGAGACCTCGACTATGGGTCCCTGGCGAAGGTATTCGGTCTCCTGGTAGAAGATCTGGACTCCGGCCATATCATATGCCCTGGTATTGAGCCCGGTAATATTGGAACTTAAAAAGTCCAGGACTTTCAGGGAGAACTCCCAGCCATTCATTTTCTGTGGAGTAAAACTCAGTGCAGAATTTGCCATATAAAAGAGTTCATTACGACCCTGGGCTGTTACAGTTGCCGATTTCACGTCTAAATCAACAGTGAGTTTCAATGTTTTTGTAAGGGCCAGGTTCATATTCCCTTTCAGGCTCCAGTTGGTACTGCTGTTATCCTCCTGGTATCCGAAGATGTCGGCATCCACCCGATAATTATAAAGAGAGCCGCCAATGAAAAACTTCGTACGGGATCCAAGTACCAGGTTTGCATTGAGTTCTGCCCCCAGGGCCGTTGTATTCCCCGAATTCGTATAGGAACGAATCAGCACATTCTCCTGCTCGTAGACCGTATTCACCCGGAAGATAGCATTGTTCGTCCCCCGATAAAACCCGGTCAGGCCGATCTGTTGTTTACCCAGTTCATGTTCCAGGGTCAACTCCGCCAGGTTCAGGTATTCGGGCTTCAGGGCCGGGTCCCCCACTACATACACTTCAAAATGTCTCCTGTAGAGAAAAGGGGCCATGTTCTTGGTGGGAGGACGGCTGATCCGTCGGCTACCAGCCAGGGTCAACTCACTTTTATCCGACAGCAGATAATTCAAATGAAGGGTCGGGAACCAGTCAAGCTGCTTCACCTCGTATCTCCCCTTGGTCTCCCGGTCGAAAATACTGAAGTAATCGGGATTCTCTATGTCCAGCACCTGGTCGGTATACTCCAGGCGGAGCCCGGCAATAAGGCTCAGCTTTTCGGTGCTTACAGAATAATCGAAGTACCCGGCATAGATGGCCCGCTGCAGATCAATTGCATTTACCAGGTCCCCGTAAGCACCCCAATTGCCGCTTGCCACGTTCAGGGTATCGTAAGTAAAAGGACCCGATTGTGTCAGTAACTGGGGCTGGAAGCCCAGCCCGATAGATTGCCCCTTATCCAGGTCCTTTTCAAATTCGACCGACAAGCTGAGCCCGTCAAGCGGCGTATCATCCGTCTGCCGAAAATGCGCTTCCAAACCGCCCACTGTTTCAGAAACAGGTTCGAAGTCAAAGTTCCGGTTATCAAGCGCTCGACTCAATCCCGAGTGTTCGTAAAGCCCCGAAATTTTCAGGGTGGCAGACGCATCAAAGACCTTTGTATAATCCAGGTTGAGCACATGGAAGATCCCATAACGAATATCCGTATTGGGATTATACACCCAATCTTCATCGACCGGCACTCCGTCAATGGCCTGCTTATCCTCATCTCCGTAATAATTATCATAAACATAGAAAGCTGACCTCCCCTCGGTCCGCTTGCCAAAGTAGTATGATCCCGATAAAGCAGACCCTCCGTCCATGGCATATTCAAAACCAGCATTGGCCGAAAAGTTTTCATACCATTCGGGTCGCTCGCCGCTGGCCACCATGTGATAATATGATCCATCCTCCTGGAGTAATCTTGCATCTCCGGTTCTGCGGCCATTTACCCGCCTGTGATTATAATACAATCCGCCTGCGGCGGAAAAATTCTCCTTCATATATAAGATCGAAGCTCCGCCCCCATGCCTGTTATCATTCTGTGAGAACCCACTGTAGGGCCCAGTTAGATTCCCCCATGGAGCCCCACCCAAAAGGCCGTTGACATTCACCGAAAGCCCTTCCATTCCCCGGGTATAAGTATTGATATTGATGATCCCGCCCTTACCCTGGGAATCGAAGCGGGCAGTGGGTACCGTGATCACCTCTATGCTCTTTATGGCATCACTGGAAATCTGCGCCAGCAGCTGTGAAGGGTCCATCTGGGTAGGTTTGCCATTGAGGTAGACCACAAAATCTGCTGTCCCCCTTACCGTCACCACCCCATCGGGATTCACCGAGACAGAGGGAAGTTTGTTCAACACATCCGAGGCAGTCCCCCCGGCAGCAGTCCCGAAATCAGCCACCCTGTATACTTTCCTGTCGATCTTTGTAGAAACAGTGGCTGCCATCCCCCTCACTTCAGCTTCTTCAAGGGCAATACTGGAAAGCCCTAGCTCAATCTCACCCAGGTCCACATGAAGTCTGTCTGCACTGATCACCACCTCCCTGTTATCCTCGGTCTCGTATCCAATAAAAGACACCTCAAGATGGTAGGTCCCCAAGGCCAGACCATCTATATTAAAGCTTCCATCACTGTCCGATGCCGTCCCTTTCAGAGGTGAGGACCCGCTTGTCCCTTTAAGGGCGATGGTGGCAAAAGGAATTCCCTCCCCGCTATTCCTGTCGAGTACCATCCCGCTAATGCGACCTTTTTGTCCACTGGCACTGAGTACAAACAAAAAAAGAAGGAACCCGGATAGAATTTTTTCTTTCATTTAAAAAAATTAGATTCTTTACATAACAAAGCTCCGGGCTACTTGTTCTGAATTTGTATCTTGCCCGCTCAGGAAGAAAGTATGAGATTCATAAGCCTATTATCCTGCATGGTCCTTTTTCAGCTCGTGGTGTATCAATGCACGCAGGCCGAAGCGGAGGATCTTGTTGAGATTGCTGACCCCAATTTCCTGAATGCCTTGCTGAATGCCGGGGTTGATTCGAACGGGGATGGCCAAATCAGCGAATCGGAAGCAGCGGCTGTTACTTCCATCAGGCTTCCATCTTCCGGAATAAGGACAATCTCCGGAATCGCAGCCTTTTTAAACCTTGACACCCTGGTAGCAGATGTGAACCCCATTGAGAGCCCCGACCTGAGCGAAAACCTGACTCTGCGCAGTCTGAGTCTGGCCGGATGTGGCCTCGAAACACTTGACATTTCAAAAAACACGAATCTGAAATACCTGGATTGCTCCGGGAATATCGGACTTGATAACTTCCTGGTTTCCCTGGACCTTTCGGGAAATCCCCTGCTGGAAACCCTCCTTTGTGAGGGGAATGAGCTGTCTGCCCTGGACATTTCACAAAATCCAATGCTGCAGAAGCTTGCCTGCTCAAGGAATCGCATTGAAGAGCTGGAGCTATCGGCCAATGGAGCACTCACAGAACTCTCCTGCAAGAATAACTGGCTCAGCAGCCTTGATCTGAGCCACAACACTGCCCTGGTGACAATGGTCTGCTGTGGAAACAGGTTGAGCAGCCTGGATATCTCAGGAAATACAGCATTGAAGCTCATTGGCGTAGACAACATGTCCACCATGGAGGAAGTTTGTGTCTGGACCCTGCCCTTCCCCCCTGAGGGTGTGAAGGTATTGATGGGATTCAGTCCCAATGTGTTTTTTACAACTCAGTGTACAAACCCATAAAATAAGCACCTACAAAATCCAAAAAGACCATGAAAAACGTATTTCTTCTATTAATGATTAGCATCCCTGGCTTACTGTCTGCCCAGGACCACCGTACTGCCGATGCACTTGTATCTCCAAGAATAGCAAGCATGGAAATAAGCGTGGGAGGCGAAAATGCGGATGTATCCGGGTTCAATAACCAGTCCATCCAGTTTGCCATTGACGCCCTGGATCATACAGGGGGCAGGGTAATCCTGAATCCCGGGACTTATGAAATCATGGCTCCGGTTCGACTAAAATCAAATGTAAGTCTTGTTGGGTCCGGACAGGAAACCATTCTGAAAAGAGGAAAAGGTGTTCAAACAAGATACCTGGCAGATGCCGATTACGGCGAACTAAAACTCACTGTGGAAAACACCGATGGTTTTGCTATCGGGATGAAAGTTCAGGTAACTGACAATGAGAACAGGGGCTGCTGGAATGTATCCACAGCTTATATCACAGATATTTCCGACAATACGATATATATAGGAAAAGGACTCATCCGCGATTACCGCTCCGATCTGAATGGACTTGTATCCAATGCCTCTTCTGTTATAGAAGTAATTGAAGCAGAAAATGCGACCGTATCAAACCTTTGCATTGACGGCAACCGTGCAGAAAACTTCTTTGCAGATGGCTGCAACAGCGCAGGAATACTCATACTTCGATCCAGGAAAATCCTGCTCGATCATGTACAGGTTAAGGACTTTAATGGTGAGGGAATCAGCTGGCAGATTACGGAGCATGTGAGTGTGAAAAACTGCGAGATTTCCGGCAGCGGAAATACCGGGCTGCACCCGGGAACAGGTTCACCCTTTTCAAACATCGAAAACAACAATGTACATCATAATGACCGGGATGGCCTGTTCATTTGCTGGAGGGTATATGATAGCCGGGTAAGGGGGAATAAATTCCACCATAACGGACGATTCGGCATCTGTACAGGGCATAAAGACGCTGACGTTTTGTTTGAAAACAATCATATTTACAATAACAGTAGCGACGGAATTCATTTACGCAGTGAAAGAGAAAGCAATGCGCCGCACAGAAACACTTTCGTTCAAAACATTATTGAGAATAACGGAACCGGGGAAGAAGCATATGGCTTTTCAATTGATTCTCCAGCCAGAGATCTGCTATTGAAGGAGAACCAGTTTAAAAATTCGGCCGGGACCCAAAAAGCTGCCATCTATGTTTACAAGGCCGGACTTAAACCGCAATTGGAAAACAACCTCTTCGACAGTCACAAAGACGGAGAACTTGTATTTGAAAAGAAGTAAGCTTTATTTGTCCTCTACGCAACGAACAGATAAGCCCTGTTTCCTGGTGATATAGTGGCGGTATACCGCCTCTTTCTCGAAATGAAGAACACGGTACCAGCTATTGGCCGATGAAGTTTTTTCATCGGAACTCCAGAAAGTGGCATACTCTCTGACACCATAGAATGTCCCTTTATTGGAACGAAAACCACCCCCCAGGGCCGTAAAGCCGCTTGCATTATCAGCCCCCGAATTGGGGTTATCCCAATGTGAAAAACCCTGCTCTTTCAGGAAAGCCCCCACGGAACTTCCTCGCCATTCGAGGCCATCAGCAGCTTCCTGACTCATGCCCAGCTGCATCTCCAATACCTTCCACTCTTCATCCCCCGGAAGGTGCCAGCCGTCGGGACACACACCCTGAACCACTTCGCTTGAATCCGAACTACCATTCATGGCTCCACCCCAGGAATACAGTGCCCCGGTGGTATCCCCATATTCACTCATATTGTCGTACCAGCAATAGGCCTGACTGCCTTCTCCAAGAGCAGCCCACTCATCATCATCACTTACTAAAGGAATAGGGCTACCATCGGCATAGTGCGTTACTTTCAGGTTTTCAGCCATCCACTTCTGCTCCCCAATCTCAATGGTCTTATAGGTATTTCCGTCGTAATCGACCATACTGCCATAGCTAAGATCCGGGTTAAAGCCCCCAATGGCATCAACGACAACTGTAATATTACTGGCTGCTGCTTTGCCTTCATTGTCATATACGGTAGCCCGCACAATTACGTCCCCGATCATTGTATCTGATCCTGTCCAGAGAAATTCATAAGGTGGCTCATATAACGATTCTGCAAGCACATAATCAATATAAAACCACACCTCATCAACAGAACCGTCAGGATCTGAAGCAGTAACCTCAATAAGCAGCTGATCGCCCTGCATAATTATAGTTTCATCTACTGGAGATATTATCTCAATAAGTGGCGATTCATTCTCTTTCTCCTTACAGGAAGAGAGGAATACCAGCTGAATAGCAAACATTATAAATACAAATCCACTTACCTTTTTCATTTTCTCTTTTATAATTAATTCCGGCTACAATGAGCACAAATATTAAGCCAACAAAAATAGGAAATAAAAAGTAACTATATTTGTCTTTCTTTATATTGACTTATTTACATATTTACCTATTTACCCATTTACCATTTACTATTTACCATTTACCCATTTACCCATTTGCTATTTACCATTTGCTATTTACCATTTGCTATTTACTATTAACCATTTACTTTCCCAATCATGCCCATCCACTTCAAACCTCTCGAATTGACGCAAAATGAAAGCGCATTCAAACGCACAATCAAATCGGCTCATTTCAGAAAATCGCTCATTGCCATCGCCATTGGAGCTATGGCCAGCTTTGCATTCTTCTATTTTACCGAAGGAAGGCTAATGGAGAGTATGGAAGCAGGGGTGATCCTCAAAAGCATGGGCGTGGGTGCTTTCTTCGGCTTCTTCATCACAAATAGCCCCTGTGCCAGGGGACGATGCTAGGACTCCAGGTAAACCCCCTTGCTGAGCAGTTCGTCGCGCAAATTCTCATATGGAAGCGTACGACTGTCATAATTACGCTTTGCACAGAGGGCCGCAGCTGTTCCACTGGCCTGTCCCATGGCCATGCAACTTACCGTATTCCGGGTTGACATATGAGCCTGCTTATCTGAAGTGATCATCATACCCGATACATACAGGTTGTCAACACCCTTCACACAAAGTGCCCGGTATGGAAGGCCATAACTACCCCCATCCTTGATCTGCAAACGTGGGGCAAAGTCATGGAATCCATAGGCCAGGATATCATCCTTAAAATGCACCCCGTTTATCACCTCCTCGTGACTGATATCATAGTCACAATCGATGAGCCTGCCACGACGAATTACCAGGCTGGGACTGGTGCGGGACATAAATGCCTTTTCAAACCCGGGGATATACTTATTGAAAAGTTCCACACCCCTTTGCATGCGTTTTCGTAGCTCCAGTTCAGCTTTTGCCACGGTATCCCGATCGGTCGGACTCTGCGGTAGATTCAGGTTCAGTTTAATAAACATCAGATAGTTATCATGCACAGTCGTGGATATGGAGGACATACCTATTTCCCTGGCACCATTCACAAAACCATCCGGATAACCATTGGAGCCCTCGGAACCCAGGCGCACAATCTGACCGGGAATTCCGTCACGCGGACCATAGGCCAGCTGTCCCACCGAATCGGAAGAATTCAGGAAGTGATAATACTTTTCAATGTTCACATTTGCAAGTCCCATGCTGTTGACCACAGGATAATCGTTGGGTTCGGTATAGCCTGCCCCGGCATATGCAGCTAAATCGCCATAGCCCGTACAGTCCACAAAAGACTTTGCATAAATGGCCTCCCTGCCCGAACGGCTTTCCAGGATCACTCCTTTCAGTTCCGACTTCTCCATAATAGCCCCGGCCAGCAGGGTATTCACACAAATATTTACCCCGGCCTCATCGAGCATTTCAAAGGCATTCAACTTGTACATCTCGGTATCAATGGCCGTACATACCGAATCATATTCATAGTGTTTCATCATCTCGGCATAACCGGTGGCCCCTCCCCTTTCGGTGAGCCGGTCAATCATCTCGGCAGGAATACCCCTTACCAGTTTCTTCTTTTTTACCCCGGGAAAAGCCTTCCAGAGGTTATAGAAACTATGCAGGGCCGTACCGCCCTCCACAGCGATCCCCCCCGGGTATCCCTTGGCTTCCACCAGAATCGTTTTCACTCCCCCACGGGCAGCAGCAATGGCCGCAATCACACCGGCAGTCCCCGCACCTACCACCACCACATCGAAGTGCCTGACCGGCAGCTTCCTTGCAGCTTCTTTGTAAAACTCAGATTCAAGAATCGGGCTGGCACCCCCTGCTTTTACGGTGGCTCCGGCTGCCAGTCCAAGTCCCAGCAGGCTTCCTGTTTTTGTAAAATCTCTACGGTTCATGTTTGATATGATTGGAGGTTCTTTCGTATTAATTCAACATTATTTTTAAAAGTAAACATTATCCAACATTAAGCCACCAAAGAATAAAATGTTTTAAACGTAGTAGATTTAGAATCTTTAAATGGGTATTTATTTCTGAAAAATCAGTTGATTTATAAAACCCGCACAATCCAATACCTCAATTTCTGAAAACCAGAAATCGTCCGTGTCTTCTGTGATAATGATATTGCAACCGGCATCAAAGGCAGCATAGTACTCAAGACCATCTTCAAAATCGCTGATCTTTGGATTGGAAATGGTTTGCAGCACCCCCGATTCAAGATTTGGGGCTATTTTTAGATTTTTTGCAAGCAGGGATATTTTCTTTTTGGCCGGTTGGGTACCGCTCTTTTTCTCAGCAAAATAAAATGCAATGGCAAGGCATATGGGTGAAGTGTAAACATCATAGCCCTTCTGTCCTGCCAGGCTTACAATTCGTGCTGCATGGGAATACAACGGATACTCTTTATTTACAACTGCTACCAGAACGTTGGCATCCAGAAATATCGTCATTTGCGCGAATCGAAAAATTCTTTCCTCAGAGCTTTTCGCGATTTGGAACGGGTAAGGTATTCGGCCTGGCCTTCAGCTACTTCATTCACCCAATCGGCAATGGGGAGCTCTTCAAGCTCCCGGTAATTGCCACTGGTAGCCTTGCGCAGAAGGTATTCCAAAAATCGTGAAAGGCTGATATTATGCGCTTCTGCTAGTGCCTTTGCCTTTTTTATCACCTCCTTATCAAACGATAATGTAACTTTTGCATCCATGGTTATTGCCTGATATGTTGTACGACAAAAATAATATTTTAATACGTAAAGATCAATTTATTTCAAAATATAATATTGAATAATTGAACCTCCTCAACCGGTTGTTTATCGTCAGCAGGGTTCGCTGTTTGATAAGTTCACTTCTGACAAGGATTTCCTCCAGCTAAAGTGTGGATAAAACTACGTCTTGATTTATCAGCCAAAATGATGGTTTATCTTTTAAATGTGATCTTCCAGGCCCCGCGTAAATCATCCATTTTAAAACCTGTAGCCAGATCAGCAGGATAGTGTGTATTTATAATTTCCATGGTTTGGTCATTTATTTGCTCACCAGGGGTGCCGTGACAGAGCAGGCAGGCTCCATTCTGGATCAGGATGGGATGGTAATAATCAATATGATCATCAAAGATGAAGACCTCTGCCCCGATGGATTCACCCATTTGATGGGCATGCAAGTATTGGCCTAAGACATCTGTATCCGTTTGATTGCCAGGCTTATCTTCCGGATTACGATATTTTACCGCAATCCGTCTAATCTCACAATTGTACAGGGCAGACAGGCTATCCTTTATCGACAGCGCATGCACATTGCAGAAATCGACCGCATATTCCGGGCCACCTGTGCTCATCGCCTGTGCTACATTCTTCAACAACTCAGCCTGGGACAAACCAACAACTTCTCCCCCCTTCTGGAGATATTCATTTCTTGTGGACGCCTCATCCTGAGTGCTTTTATCCTTCTTCATCCCGCAGGAAGTCAGGATTATAAAAATTAAGAAAAGAGCAGTTCTATTCATGGTTCTGACATGTATGAGTATTAACACCTTCAATTTACGATTAGAATCATAAAAAGAAGGTCTTACATATAAAAAAACTTCCAAACTGAATAATGATGCCCGGTCTCAGAGTTGTTATATATTTGCCTGATAACATCCTGGATGCCCCTGCAGGAAACATAGCAATACAAACTTTCAAAAGCTGCCAGCATGATAAAAAAACTCCTTCAAACCCTACATGCCCCTGCCGAACGCGCCGATGAAAAGATCCTGAAGCAACAGACTGATATTCTGACCGATCAGTCCCTGCTGGTTGATGTACTCAATGCAGTATCAACAGCAGTTGTGATTTTGAACCCGGAACGTCAAATCATATTTGGGAACAGAACCATCCTTGAGATT
>CAZRPW010000001.1:2837-30622 GCA_964601975.1 uncultured Bacteroides sp. | reverse complement strand
TGCAGGCAGAAAACAGCCAGTTAAAAACTAAACCAACACAAATTAATACACATGATGTTCTAATTAAAGTTAAAAATACCTATTTGAATCATGAGGTAGCCAGCTCCCGGTTCATCGTGATTCATCCAGGAGCAGAGGAATTCACCTTTTCAAGTGACGAAACACTCCTGATGCGGGTAATCGGCAACATGACAAAGAACGCGCTGGAGGCCATTAAATCAGGTGAAACGATTACTTTGAGTTGCAGCAAAAAGGATGACAAGATCCGATTTTCGGTTCAAAATCCGGGAGAAATGCCTCAGGAAGCCAAATTGCAGGTATTCCAGAGGTCTTTTTCTACAAAAGGATCAGGAAGGGGTCTGGGTACATACAGCATTAAATTACTTGGCGAGCAATATTTGAATGGGAAAGTTGGATTTACCTCATCATCAGAAGAAGGAACCATCTTTTTTGGAGATTTCCCGGAAGCTTTATTTTAATGCATTACAAAGGGTTTCCGTCTCTTGGCTAATACTCTAGCCTTGAATACCCATAGCAATTAAGGCTTATTAGCCCTGATTTTTAAATACTTTATAGCTATATTTGCCCTGATTATTTAACACTTACTATAATGAAAAGGCTGATATTTAATGCGTTGCTAGACTGGAAAAGATCCGAGAATCGAAAAGTATTGCTGTTGCGGGGAGCCCGTCAGGTAGGGAAGACATTTATTGTAAGGGAACTGGCAAAAGAATTCAGCCATTTTGTTGAAATTAATTTTGAAAAAAATCCTGAGGTACACAGTTTTTTTACACAAAATCTGGACCCTGAGAGAATTTGCACAAATTTATCTGCTTACTACAGGATCCCAATTATTGAAAGAGAGTCTCTTTTATTCTTTGATGAAATTCAAAGCTGTCCGAAGGCTATACAAGCACTCCGCTTCTTTTATGAGTCAAAATCAGGTTTGCATGTGATTGCAGCAGGCTCCTTGCTAGAGTTTGCTCTTTCGGATATAGCTTCCTGGGGAGTAGGCCGAATCCGATCATTATATATGTATCCTCTGTCATTTGACGAATTTCTGATGGCCAACGACGAGGATGCAATCATTAAATTAAAAAAGGGTGCATCACCCGAAAATCCTCTTAATTCCGCACACCATGCAAAACTCAAGGAATATTTAAGGAATTTCCTTTTAATTGGGGGCATGCCAGAAGTCGTTAAAACCTTTATCGACAATCGTACTGATATGAAAGCAGTGCAAAATGTATTGTCGGATATTACTACATCTTATTATGACGATTTTGCGAAATATAAAAGACGGATTCCATTGTTACGCCTCCGGGAAGTATTGAACTCGGTAGTAAACCAATCAGGCGGAAAATATATTTATTCTAAGGCCGGTTCCCTGTCAAATCCGGCACAGGCTAAAGAAGCCCTTGATCTGCTAGAAATGGCCGGGCTCGTTTATAAAGTATACCATTCTTCAGGACAAGGAGTTCCATTGGGTTCTGAAGTGAATTTTAGGAAGTTCAAATGCCTTTTACATGACAGTGGCATATTTCAGCAAATTTCAGGATTAAGGATTACAGATTTACTCATTGCAGAAAATATAGACATGATGAATAAAGGCAACATTGCCGAAGCATTTACAGGTCTTGAGTTGATAAAATACAGTCAGGTGCATGAAAAAAAACAACTGTATTACTGGCACCGGGAAAAAAGAGGTAGCAGCGCTGAGGTTGACTATTTAATGGAATTAAATAACCAGGTCGTTCCCCTTGAGGTCAAATCAGGTAGTACAGGGAAGATGCAGAGTCTTAATCTTTTTATTGAGGAGAAGAAATCATCTAAGGGAATTAGGATATCCCTTGAAAACTTCTCAAAATATGGCAAAATAACTGTGATCCCTTTATATGCAGTTTCAAATCTGATCTCATAGTATCTGATTAACCAGAAGGTCGAAAAGGCAAAAGAATTGCTTGTATACGATGAGCTAACTCTGAATGAAATCTCATTTCAAAATGATCAAAAACAAAAAGAGGAATCCGCTCGATAAGGTATAAGCACAAAAATTATATAACTAATTCGATGTGCTTTCTCCTATATCAGGTACAGTCATGAAACGACATGTTGCTTTGGGAGATTATGTCAAAGAAGGATCTCCATTATTCCAGCTTACCGATTTGAAGAGCGTATGGGTGATGTTTGATGCCTATGAAAGTGATTTGCCCTGGATAAAAAAGGGTGACCATGTTGCATTAACGATCCCTTCGATTCCCGGGCAAGATTTTGAAGGAAGGGTCGCGTTTATAGACCCTTTTATAAATCCGAAATCTAGAATCGCAAAGGTAAGAATTGAATTACCCAATGCTGGATTAAGACTGAAACCCGAAATGTTTGCAAATGGTGTACTTCACTCAAAAATTGCAACGTCCTCAAAGCACCTGTTGATTCCAAAATCTTCTGTTCTATGGACAGGAAAAAGGGCAGTTGTATACGTGAAAGTTCCCGAAAGAGATTCACCATCTTTCATCTATCGTGAAATAACACTGGGTCCTGAAGCCGGGAACTTCTATGTGGTGGCAGACGGCCTGGCGGAAGGAGAAGTCATTGCAGTGAATGGTGTGTTCAAGATTGATGCCGCAGCACAGCTTGAAGGCTTACCAAGCATGATGAACCCAATCCTTGAAATTAAGGCTGCCTTCAATAAACAACTGCAGGATGTGTATGACTCCTATATCCTTATGACGGAAGCATTTGTGGCATCCGACCCTGAAGAGGTAAGTAAAAAAGCCCTCCCTGTTAAATCCCTTCTTCAAAAAGTGGATATGGGCTTGTTACAGGGTGAGGCTCACATGGGGTGGATGGCCCAGATTAAGAAATTGAATGAGGGTATTGAACAAATCTCTGACAGCAAAGACATTTCTGAACAAAGAGTGTTATTCGCAGCCTTCAACACCACCTTCTATACCAGTCTCAAATCATTTGGACTGCAGCAGGCCACTACATATTATCAATATTGCCCCATGGCCAATGGTAATGAAGGAGCCTATTGGTTCAGCAATGAAAAAGATGAAAAGGAGTTTGATTACAGGTAGTATGATCCTGGCTGTAGTAATGGTGGGATTTACATCTTGTGAGAAGTCAAATGAGATAGTAAGCGATGGGATCGAGGGTGTTTATAAGGGTACCTTAACGATTCCAAATTCATTAAAATCTTCAGCATTGGATGGTCTGGAAAATGATCATGGTACAGCTGAAGTAAAGATGATGGGCGATAATCAAATTGAGGTACACTGCTTTGGAGAGGTTTTGGATACCACTTTTATGTTGGACTATTATGAGCATAACGACAGTGTAATGGTCTGCCTCACAGGTAGCGATTTCTCCAATATGTACGGACATGGCTTAGGTGAAGGACACATGTCCGGTGGAATGATGAACATGATTCAGGTGATGAGCACTTTGGAGGCTTCAATATGGATGATTCTTCCTTTACATACTCTTTCAGGATGATGGAAGGTTCTACACCGCACTACTTGAAATTTCATGGAGTAAAAGAATAAGTATAGAAATGTAAACTATAAGAGAAGCATGTTCAATCTATTGGTCAATTGTCATTTAATGACCAACTTGGCTTCTCCAGTTACTTGATCGTCTTTCCATGAACAAGATTTAAGGCTACTCCGGTCCCGCTTTCAGCTGTTTCAAATCCACTGCTGCCTGAATACTGAAGATCTGGTGAAATAGAATTTTCTGTGGTTTCAGCGATATAATTAATACTAACCAAAGGATGAATTGGTTGACACAGGCTATTATTCTGGTGAAGCTGCCAGAAATCTGATTAAGAGCATGAGAAAAAACTGACCTAATCTAGTTCCCGGATTAGGTGCCTGGCAATGTTCGGGTCTTGCTCGCTCAGGAATTCCATCGCCATCCTTGCATATATTTTTGCTCCAATATCTGACAGGTGGGTATTGTCTTCCTTGCCTTCAGGATAATTCTTGTTGGGTTGGACCCAGCAATAAATGCTTTTTGATTCCTCATCCCCAATTTCCTGCAAATAGTCTGAAGTCAGTCTGTTCATATCAACCAGCGTAACACCCAATTGATCTGCAATTTGGATAACCGCAAGGGGGTATTCACCATGAGTTTCAACTAATATCCCATTTTCATCAAAAACACGTCTGGCAATTGAAGTAAATAACACTGGCTTAGCCCCTTTTGATTGTGATTCATTTACAAATTTTATCAGGTTTTGTTTGTATAATGTATGTGGTGCAGCATAAAGTGTTGTATCGTATTTTTTCTCATCGTTGTGCCCAAATTGAATAAAGACATAATCTCCTGCCTTTAAGCTGTCATAAACTACCTTCCACAATCCCTGATCGATAAAACTCTTCGTACTTCTGCCACTTTTTGCATGATTCCTCACTGTAACTTCGTCAAGAAAAGAAGTGCTCAATGCCTGTCCCCAGCCAGTTAAAGGATATCTGCTTTCATCATAGGTGGACATAGTAGAATCACCTATCAAATAAATCGCAAATGGTTTTTCCTGCTCACAGGAAATCAATATTGTTAACGCAACAATACAAAAAACGGTTCTTCTGATAATTCTTTTCATAGGATTATAAAACTAATGAAATAGAATGTATTTCACTGACTAAGGTTTCTATATAGGAACCAGACATAGCCTAACTCCTTCATTTTCAAATGTCGAGATAGAGTTATTCGAACTCTCGCCCCCCCGCTCCCAAAAGATCTCCTGCTATTTCTTTGTAGTAATTACGACAACATCCCTCTCACCTTTTTTGCCGTATATGCTGGCATCGCTGCCTTTTAGTACTTTTATGGACCTGACCATACATGGCCTGATCCAATTAATGGAGGTTTGTGGGGCTTGTGGTTCACCATCCACAATGACCAATGGCGGGTACATGCTAGGATTGGAGAAGGATCCGGTCCTGTGGGTGATCATTCCGGAATTGGAAACCGTAATGCCGGGACCCATTGTGGCACTGATCAATGAGTACATGTCTGTGTACTTGCAGTAATCATTGTTCTCCTCAGCCAGTTTGGCTGTGGCATAATTGAGATTAATCTCGGTGAGATATCCTGAGTTAACAGCCAGTTCCCGGTTCTTTTTAGTATCGATAAAAACAAGGTTGATTTTCAGAGAATCTGTTTCATTATTCACCTTTATATTTTCCGGCTGAAAGCCTTTGGGTTTGATCATAATGACATCTTGTTCCAGGCACACGATAGAGAAGTTTCCCAGGGAATCAGACTTGGCAGTGGTGTTGGCTTTTTTAGAAGTGACCTCCACATTCATAAGCGGGAAGTAGTTATAGGCAGTCAATTTCCCATTTACAACCATATCCTGAGCACATACAGTGGATGTAATTATAAGCACTGTCACAAGGATCAGACAGTATTTCATGGTAAGATGATTTGGCTAGCTTAAAGATACAAAAAAATGATTTCTCTTTAATCTTAGATAAGCATAAGGCCCTGGGATATAAGTCCCTGATAGGTATATTAACCATGTTGCAACCCGTAAAAACAAAAAAGGAGCCAGACATAGTCTAACTCCTTCATTTTCAACTGTCGGGGTAGAGAGATTCGAACTCCCGACCCCCTGCTCCCAAAGCAGGTGCGCTAACCGGACTGCGCTATACCCCGAAATCGGCTGCAAATCTAACAAATTTTTAACAAACAATCACACACCCCATTGATATAAAAAGAAAAGAAAACGTAGAGACTGATAATCATTGTATTAGCAGAATAATATATGTCAATTTGAATATCCGGGCTAACCCAGGTGGGTATTGAAAAATAAATGATAATCAGATTAAAATATTTACTTTTTTGCTTTTTTTATGAGAATATTCTCATTATTTTTGTTGTGTAAAATTCATCATGCCCAGGAGAAAGAGATTAAGAAAAGTAGTATCCCCACCAGGATTCAGAGGATATAAACCCTACGGAAACCGCAATGGGAATATGCCGCATGTGGATTTACTGTATGAAGAGTATGAGGCAATTAAACTCGCCGATTATGACCTGATGAATCACCAGGAAGCATGCAAGTTGATGGGAGTATCCCGCGCAACATTTGCAAGGGTTTATGAAAGTGCCCGCAGAAAAATAGCAAAGGCCCTTGTAGAGACGAGGGAAATCAGATCTGTATTTGGAAATGCGAGACTGGATGACTCCTGGTACGAATGTGGTAAATGCAGTGCTCGTTTCTCCATGCCTGTAAACGTAAAGAGTCAGCAATGCCCTCTTTGTAAAAACGCTGAAATCAATCCAATAAATAAATAACATGAAAACAATTATTTCGTCCGAAGGTAAGGGCCTGAAATCGACATTTGATCTGAGATTTGGAAGGGCTGCATGGTTTTGCCTGCTGGATGAGGAGACAGGAACCACCCGTTTCTTTGAAAATAAGTTCAAAAATGAAAGCCAGGGAGCCGGTGGTAAAGTCGTTGAAAATGTCGTTGAACTGGGGGTCACCAAGGTGATTTCGGGCGATTTCGGTCCAAAGGCAAAAGATCTGCTTGAAAAATTTAATATCCAGATGGTGATCCTCCCCGATGGAAATAAAAGTATAGAGGAAATCATCGCCCAACTTAAATAAAACATATACTATGCCAGGTTTAAATAGTACCGGTCCCGAAGGACAAGGTCCCCGTACCGGCAGACAAATGGGTAACTGCAAACCTCGTAAGGGTTCAGACGACGCCCAAAACAACATCTCAAGCTCTGATGAAGGAGTAAACCAGGGAAATCAATACTTTGCCGGACGCGGCCCGGGTAAAGGACGTGGAATCGGCGGAGGACGCGGATTCGGCGGATTTGGCGGAGGACGTGGATTGGGAAGAGGAAGAGGTTTTGGAAGAGGACGGGGCAATGGACAGGGCCCGGCATCTGAATAGAATCTTTGTCGCATCCCATAAACAGAAATATAAACTATTATAATTTGAATTGATGAAAAAGACGATTGCTATACCCACCAGTGAAGGAATACTGGACGCTCATTTTGGACATTGCAAGCAGTTTGCCATGGTAGAAGTGGAGAACAATGTGATTGGTGAAATATCATTTATTGATGCCCCTCCGCATCAACCAGGTCTCCTGCCTCCATGGCTTGCCGAAAAAGGAGCAACCGATATTATTGCCGGGGGAATGGGACAACATGCCATCAGGCTTTTTAACGAAAAAGGCGTGAATGTATTTGTGGGAGCACCAAAGCTCACTCCAACCGAAATCGTGGATGGCTTCCTGAACGAGACGCTTTCATTCGCAGCCAACTACTGCGACCACTAAGGGTTTAATCATGGCATTTAAAATTGCTGTTGCCAGCGGGAAAGGAGGCACCGGTAAAACAACCGTTTCCTTAAATATATTCAAGCACTTTAATTCGAATACTTCCCGGGAAGCTTTGCTTGTAGATTGTGATGTTGAAGAGCCCAATGTGGCACTTTTCTTTCCCAAGGCAAAACTGGAATCCTCTGCTACGGTAAACCAGGAGATCCCGGTTATTGATACATCAAAATGTACTTTTTGCCGCCAATGTACTGAGTATTGCGAATTCAACGCCATCCTGGTGATGCCACCTGTCGGATTTGCAGAGATTAATCCAAGCCTGTGCCACTCATGTGGTGCTTGCTCTGTGGCCTGTGATCATGAAGCAATCTGGGTGAGGGATGAACCCATAGGCCAATTGAACACCTATAAGACCGGAACCGGGATGAGCATCATGGATGGTACTCTGAAAATCGGATCAGCCATGCAAACCATGGTAATCCGTGCCCTCAAAAAGTCCTTGCCTCCAATAAAGGATATCATTATTTTTGATGCCCCTCCCGGTACCAGTTGTCCGGTCGTCGAAACCATTACCGCTTGTGACTACATTGTGCTGGTAAGTGAGCCCACTCCTTTTGGAGTGCACGATCTTAAACTTATGATCGCCCTGGTCAGGGAGTTGAAAATTCCCTATGGCGTCGTAATCAACAAGGCGAATCTGGGCAACAGGGATATTTATAACTACCTCGACCAGGAAAAGATTGAGATCCTGGGCGAAATCCCATTCGACACAGACTATGCATCAAACTATTCAAAAGGAAACCTTTTTGAAGGAGTCCCCACTCCGGTTGCGGCAGCGTTTAATGAGATCGGTAAAAAACTGCAGCAAATAGCCAAGCCCCATGAAAGAGTTTACAGTAATTAGCGGAAAAGGGGGAACAGGAAAAACCTCTCTCACTGCTGCTCTTGCAGCAGCCGGTTCGGATATGGTTATCTGTGATTGCGATGTGGATGCGGCTGACCTGCACCTGATCCTTGATCCAAAAGTTGGTGAAACTCATGTGTATGAAGGAGCCTACTGTGCAGAAATAGATCCTGAGAAATGCACGGATTGTGGCCTTTGTTCCGAATATTGCCGCTTCGATGCCATATTTGTAAATAAGGCCAATAAACGGGAAATTGACCCCTATGTCTGTGAAGGTTGCCGCCTGTGCGAGCGGATATGCCCCTCACAGGCTATCACATCCTCAAGGAGCCTGAACAATCATTGGTTTGTTTCAGAAACCCGCCATGGCCCTATGGTGCATGCCCTTATGGGTCCGGGAGAGGAAAACAGTGGAAAACTGGTCACTGAAGTCAGACGAAAAGCAAAAGAACTGGCCAGGGAACTTAATCTGAAGTATATTCTAACTGACGGACCTCCCGGAACCGGATGTGCAACCATTGCTTCAGTTACTGGATCTGATGCGACCCTGGTGGTCATCGAACCCTCCATTTCATCCCTTCACGATGCTGAACGAGTAATCGAACTGGTACAGAAATTTAAGATCCCGGTTTATGCGCTGATAAACAAGGCAAGCATCAATCCTGAAATGGGAGCTAAGATTGCACGTTTCCTGAAAAGCAAATCGGTTCCCCTCCTTGGAGAAATCCCATTTGACAAAAGTATGGTTCAGGCCATGATCCAGGAACTTAGCATCAATGAGTATCAGCCCGAGTCCGAAATCTCGGCGACCATCAACAAGGTTTGGACTTCCCTGAGTGAATCGGGTCAGTAAAACTCCAAATGTTAATTTTCTTATAAATCTTCCGATTAATTAAAGAATCAGAAGAATTGTAATGCATTTTTCTATCTTTGCGCCCTTGTACAAATTTAAAAATTAACAGATGAAAAAAATTGCATTATTTCTTATGGCTGCAGCCATGATAGGACTGGTTTCATGTGAAGAGGACACTACTTACACAGACGGAAGCTACAAAGCTGAAACTGAAGATTTTAGCCACGGCTGGAAAACCTTTATGGAAGCCAGCATTAGTGGGGATGTTCTGACTGTAGTAAATTTTGACGCAGCTGATTCAACTGGAAACCTCAAATCAGAGACAACTCCGGAAACATATCCTATGAACCCACACCCTACTGTATGGATTCCTGAACTGGAAGCCCAATATATGGCCACTGACATCCTCAACTACGAAGGTGTTGACGGAATCACTGGAGCCACTCACGGATCCGACGATGCTGCCGCACTCTTCCAATTGATCCTTGATGCAGCCAAAGAGGGTGACACTTCTACTCAGATTCTTCCTACTGAATAGTAAGAATTCTGATAACTTTTTATGAAAAGGCCGGGCTTTATGCCGGGCCTTTTTTTTTTGAAAAAAACTATATTTGGTAAGCATTTGACAGATATGGATAAAGCCCGAAAATTATTGAGTGAATCACCCTATGCAAGGTGGGGTGTACTGCTGTTACTTGGCTTAACACTATCGGTTAATTACTATTTCTATGATGCTTTTTCCTCCCTAAAACCACTTCTCACAAAGGAATTTGCCTTTACCAATACCCAGTACGGATTATTTGTCTCCTTCTATTCCATCCCCAATACTTTCCTCCTGATGGCGGTGCTCGGGGGCATGATCCTCGACAGGTTAGGAATAAGGCGAACCGGATTTATGTTTGTGTTTTTCATGGCTTTCGGGGCGGTGCTGACGGCCTACGGAGCCAGTGATTTCTACCGGGCAGGCGGTCCCGGTTTTAAGCTGATGAGCTCCTTCCTGCCCGGCTATAGTCCGGAGCTAAAGATGATGCTCACAGGAAGGTTTTTTTATGGCCTGGGAGCTGAAACCAGTATTGTAGTGGTCAGCAAGATACTTGTGAAATGGTTTAAGGGAAAGGACCTGGCCCTGGCCTTCGGCCTGAAGGTTGGTTTCGGACGAATGGGGACTTTCCTGGCCCTGAGATTATCCCCCACCCTTGCCCAGGATGGAACGCATCTCTCCAACGCTATCTGGTTCGCAGCAGTCCTTGTCTGCATAGGATTCCTGGTTTTTCTAATTTACATGCTTTTGGACCTGAAGATTGACCGGGAGCTGGATCAGTTGGTCAGCCATAAAAAACCAGAGAAATTTATACTAAGGGATTTCCTGGGCATTTTGAGTAACCGCGCTTATGTATATATCCTGCTGCTATGCGTGGCTTTCTATTCCGCAGTTTTCCCCTTTGTGGCCTTCGCTCCGGATTTCTTCTACCATAAATTCGGGATCTCCCTGCTGGAAAGTGGTAAAATCACCTCCCTACTACCCCTGGGTACCATGTTGTTCACTCCCCTGTTTGGATTTCTGGTGGACCGGAAAGGCCGGAGTGCAACTGCAATGATTATTGGTGCACTTACACTTTTATTTGTTCACCTTGTGTTTGCCCTCACAAGCCTCCAGCCTCACTTCTTCCTCATTTTATTGGGAGTCGCATTCTCATTGGTTCCTGCAGCCATGTGGCCGTCCATGGTAAAACTGGTAAAAGAAAAAGAGATTGGGACAGCATACGGACTTATGTATTCAATACAAAACCTCGGGCTCTGGGGCGTACCCATTCTGGCAGGTATGGTCCTGGATAAAACCAATCCCGGCAGCCCCGACACCCTGAACTATACGCCTACCATGCTGATGTTTGCTTCCCTCAGCCTGCTGGGACTTATTTTTGCCATAATCCTCAAAAGAGAAGACTCAAAAGGCAACTATGGTGTCGAATTACCCCTGAATAAGAAATAAAAAACAGGATCGTGTCATAAGCTTTCGCCTACTGCTTAAGATAAACCCTTATCCCTGAAGGGTATTGATCTGAATGATACACCCTGTGTGTAGCTTTCTGAAAGGCCTCTTCCCCACAATTATAGATATCTGTAAATGTCTGGGGGTTTCTGTCGAAAAGAGGGAACCATGAGCTTTGTACCTGTATCATCATCCGGTGGCCCTTTTTGAAGCAATGGCTTATATCCGGAAGGTCAAAACTAACTTTTGTCACCTGTCCCGGAACAAAAGGCTCCGGCTTTTCAAAACTATTCCTGTATTTGCCGCGGAAAATATCTCCCCGCACCAGCATCTGGTAGCCACTAACTTCAATATCCCTTTGGTTCAGACCACGGTTATCCGCTGTATCCGGAAACACATCAATCAACTTTACCACCCAGTCCGCATCGGTCCCGGTGGTAGAAACATAGAGCTCGACCTGCACTGGTCCGGCAAGAGTAAGATCCTCATCAAAAATCGCTCCTTCATAGACAAGCACGTCGGTTCGCGTAGAAGCGAATCGCTGGTCTTCGCTCAGATACTGCCGGTTGTAAAATCCCCTGGCACTCTGGAAGGGAGCTGTATAGGGAACCGGTTTGAAAGGATCACTTATATAGGCGTCGTATTCCGGTCCATCCTCATTCTTCTCCTCAACAATATCCAGGCCTGATCCCAGGTAGAAAGTCTTCTCCCGTAATTCTGCGGGAGGCCAGCTATCATATGCATTCCAGGTATCTGATCCGGTCTCAAAGATCCATGCGTCGGGGAGATTCAGCTCCCCTTCTCCCTTCAGGTAATAAGTGAAAAAAGGAAATTCGATTTCTTTCTGAAAGAAATACTTATCCGCCTGCTTAAAGGGGATCAGGCTCGGATTATCATGAGCAGGAAATCCCCATCCTCCATGGGTCCATGGCCCCATCACCAGGGTATTTTCCGCCTTGGGATCCTGCTTTTCGATTGACTTATAGGTGTGAAGAGCTCCCGACAGGTCCTCCCCGTCGTACCATCCACCAACAGTCAAAACAGCCGGTGTGATATCCTTCAGATGAGGCAGCGTGCTCCTTTCCTGCCAGAACTCATCATAATCGGGATGCTTCGTAAACTTGTTCCAGAAGTCAATATCCTCCTTGAAGTAGTGCTCATTCACATTCCTGAGCGGACCCATATCAAGGAAGAAATGATAGGCATCGGCCGATGGATACTTAGGCCTTTCTCCCCAACTACTGGTCGGCTCAGGACGATCCTTCCCAAATACCTGGAAAAAATTAAAACACAATGGCAGTGTAAAGGCACCGTTGTGGTGCATGTCATCGAGCAGGAACCAATCAGAAATGGGAGCCTGTGGACTTGAACACTTCATTGCCGGATGGGCATTGATGCTGCCCATTACTGAATAAAACCCGGGATAGGACGTCCCGTACATACCCACCTTTCCATTGTTATTTTTAATATTCTTAATTAGCCAGTCCACTGTATCCCAGGTATCAGTGGTTTCGTCAATGTCCTCCTTATTCTTATACTCCCTAAGAACCGGCCTCACATTCACAAAATCACCTTCCGACATAAACTTCCCCCGCACATCCTGGAAAACAAATATGTACAGGTCTTCCTGCAGCCATTTATTGTGAGAAAGGGATGAGCGCATCTTCTCGCCGTAGGGTCCGATAGAATAAGGAGTCCGCTGCATGAGCATGGGATACTCCCGGGACCTGTCTTTGGGGCTATAAACAATCGTGAATAACTTTACCCCGTCTCTCATTTCGATCTGGTATTCAGCTTTCTCAAAGTTCTCTGCAACAAAATCCTCCTGCTGAGCGCTTAAGCTAAGGGTGAACAGGATCGCAAATATCAGGGTTGAAATTGATTCTTTCATTTTAAATCCGGGTTTGATCGTGCAAATGTAAGTATTAGATTCAAATTGTTTCGACAGCCTATTTGCAGCAAGCATTTTTAATTGCAATCTTTAGATATACAAAATCCAAGCCCATGAAAAGAAGGAACTTCATTAACCGGATAGCCCTTTCCTCGGGAGCTGTGCTCCTGGGTAGCCAGTGCAATAATCCTGAAGCAGCCCATATGAGTATGTCGTCTCCCGCAGCAGGTGATAAGGAGCAAATCAGGGAACCGGAACAAATGCTTGAGGTGGTGGATAGCTGCGATGTCCTGGTTGTAGGGGGCGGGCCCTCCGGCGTGGCAGCTGCAATCGCTTCCAGCAGAGCAGGAGCGCATACGATTCTCCTGGAAAGGTACAATCATTTAGGCGGCTTATGGACCGGGGGATTGGTACTTCCACTTTTATCTACCCATGGCATCAATGAGCATAATAAACATCAAAAAGTGCTGTTTGGGATAGGTGATGAAATTGCACAGCGTCTTTTTGACCTGGGCATGTGCATTCATGAAGTAAACCCGGTGGTGGATCCCGAAGCGGCCAAATTCGTTATGGATGAGATGATGAAGGAATCGGGAGTTAAAACCTACTATCATTGTTGGGCTTCCAACCTGATATCCGGAAATAATACAATTGAGGCTGTTATTCTTGAAACCAAATCGGGCAGGGTCGCAATTAAACCAAAAACTGTAATTGATTGCACGGGCGATGGTGATATTATGCACCTGGCAGGGGAAGATTATGAGCAGATGCAATATGATATTGGACTGGTTCACAGACTGGGGAATGTGGACCGGATCGATAAAAATAAAGCAGGATACAAAGAATTACCCATCGGAGATGAGACCCCCATCCCTTCTGTGAACTGGGTAAATATGGTGGGCACCGGTTATAATGATGCCCTGGATTTTAAAAAGCTATCGGAACTACAGCAACAATACAGGATTGATATTTGGAACAAAGTTCAGGAAATAAGATCCACTCCGGGCTACGAAGAGGTGTTCCTTCTGGAAACAGCTCCCCAGCTGGGAATAAGAATGTCGAGGATTCTGAAGGGTGAATACCAGTTAAGCCTGGAAGATTCGATGAGTTATAAAAGCTTTAAGGATGTGATCGGGGTTGTTGGGGGATGGACTAGTTTTCTGTACAATGGGAAGAAGGTAGATGGTGACAGGCGTCCTCAATGGCAAATACCATACAGGTCTCTGGTACCTAAAAAAACTGAAAATCTGCTGGTGGCCGGTCGTTGCTTTAGCTTTACAAAAGACCTGTTTCAGGATGCAAGGATTATTGGCACCTGCCTGGTAACCGGACATGCAGCCGGTGTTGCAGCTGCCCAGGCTTCCCAGAACGGACAGTCAACACGCGATGTGGATGTGAAGCGGATACAAAAAGTACTCGTGGAACAAAAAGCGTACCTTGGATGAGCTTCCTGATCAGGAATAGCAGAAGCATCTTTCTCATTCTGGCCATTACGCTTGCCCTGCCCATTCCATTCTCATTGCTTGGCGGACTATTGTGGCTCAGTCCCTTTGTATTCTTACTAACGCTCTTATCCTCCAAAGCCTTTGTGCTGCTTAACCTGCTTGGACTGGGTACCCTTGTCATTATAGCTTTCAAAAAAAGATTTATTTGCCAGTACATCTGTCCACTGGGAGTAGTATGTGACCATGTATCAAAAGTTCCCGGCAGAAAAAGAAAGCTGCCCTTCTTTAAAAGCGCCCATAAAGTACTCGCCCTCTTTGCGCTTGGATTTGCAGTTTTCGGACTGCCGGTTTTTGTGGTTCTGGACCCGTTTTTCATTTTTCACATATCATTCGAGCCGTTACGAACAGGCCTGAATGCTGCCAGTGCTATAAAACTGATCCCCCTGGCTTTCATAATTACAATGAATCTAAGCTTTCCAGGCAGCTGGTGCTCAAGCATTTGCCCCCTGGGAGGCCTGCAGGTGCTGGTTGCAGACCTGAAAACCAAAGTCTCCCGAAAAAGGGGAGCATCCTCAACAAAAAGCCGGAGACTATTTATCTCTGCACTGGCAGGTCTTTCAGCGGGGATACTGGCATCACCCTTTAAAAAAAGGGCCGGAGAAGATGCTCAGATCAGGCCTCCATCAGCCCGGCCCGAAAATGATTTTTACCTGAACTGTATAAGATGCGGCTCTTGCATAAGCGCCTGCCCCACCCATATCTTATATCAGCAAACAGATGCAGGCCTGTTAAGCCTCCTTGCTCCGGCGGTGGATTTTTCCGAGTCCTATTGCCTGCCTGAATGCACAAATTGCGGCGATGTTTGTCCCAGTGGCGCACTTACCCGGTTTACTAGGTCTGAAAAGAGCGGTTTAATAATGGCCACAGCCACTGTCGACTATGAAAAATGCCTGCTTACTGTGCATAAGGAATGTAACCAGTGCAGGCAATACTGCGAATATGGAGCTATTAGCTATCAGATAAAGGATGGCCGAATGACTCCAATTCCTGTTTTTGACAAAGAAAAATGTGTGGGATGTGCCGCCTGTAAAATTGTATGTCCTGAAGATGCGATACACATAAGCTAATCGCTTTATCAGGAAATTACTATCGGAAGGTCAAATGAGAAGGTGCTTCCTTTGCCTGGTTTACTGGTCACGTGAATAGCCCCATTGTGTTTCTCAACAAATTCTTTACATATCAAAAGGCCCAGGCCTGTACCTGACTCTCCGGAAGTCCCCTTCCTGGAGACAGGCATATCTACCTTGAATAAATTTCTTCTTTCTTCCTCACTCATTCCAATTCCAGAATCCACCACCGAAACATCTACATTTCTAGCATCTGCTTTGGTCCGCACCTCAATGGTCCCGCTTTCACCTGTATATTTGATTGCATTACTGATCAGGTTCCGCAGCACTGTGTTGATCATATTGCTATCAGCCATCACCATCACAGGCCCACTGGTCTGGAACTCCAATTTGATACTCTTCTTCTCAGCGGTGACCCTTGCCAGATCAATGTTCTCTCTGATTATCTCATTCAGATCAAGCTGCTGCTGTTTGAAGCTAATGGTCTCTCTCTGGGTTCGGGACCATTCTAGCAGATTATCCAGTAATTTAGAGACATTTTGGATAGATTCGCTGACGTGGCCCTGGTACTCAATGCGGGTCTCCGGGCTCAATTTACCTTCCCGGCGATTCAAAAGCTCCATAAAACCCATGATGGTATTGATAGGATTTTTAAGATCGTGCCCAATTATAGAAAAAAGTCTGTCCTTGGTCTTGTTAAGAGACTGCAACTCGATGTTCATATCATCCAATTGCCTATTCCGCTCCCGGATAATCCGGTTCGCCTTCGATTTTTGAAACCACAGAAAAACGAAGAAACATACAATTGCCAATAAAAATGCAATAAGCATCACTGTTAATGACATTCTGCGCTTGAGTTGATCGGCCTCCAAATCTTTTATCAGGTTCTCCTGCTCCAAAAACTTCAATTCATCTTCAACCATCCTTGTCCGGTACATGACGCGCATGTCCTCAATTCTATTTTCCGACTCAATGGAATGAATCTTTCTTTCAAGTTGGGTAAGCAGATGCATGTACCCCATGGAAGTTTTATAGTCTCCCTTTTCCTCGAAATATCGCTGGAGAGACTTTATACTAAGTAATTCAAGACCTGTCGCCCCGTTCGAATTAAATAATTCCTCTGCTTTTCTCAGGTGATCCAATCCAACAGCATGGTTCCCCATATCCACCTCCAACCTGCCCATACGCAGCAGGGAATTACCCTCCATCACCTCATTTTGCTGTTCCCTTGCATAATCAAGGGATATTAGGAAATAGGCCTTAGCCTTATGGTAAACTCCCATTTTCTGATACACCAGGCCGATATTGATATAGTTCCAGTGCAAGGACTCGGGGTCATCGAGCCCTGATCTGAATTGCATGGAGTTCAGATAATAAAAAAGAGCCGAATCTAATGTTCCCTGTTCTATGTATGCATTTCCGATGCCATCGGAAGCGTCTGCCAAACTCTCAAAATCTGACGTATCCGACTCGGATATGGCAAACTTAAATTCCGTAATGGCTTGCGCATATTGTTCTAGCTTATTTAGAATAAAGCCAGCCTCTGTATGAGCCCCGGCAAGCACATCACTAAATCCATATTTTCGCGACAATTCGATGCTCGCTCTGGCAAACTCAAGGGCATTCTCCATCTCACCCAGCTGCTTTGAAATATTTGCGGTTCGCCGCATAATTTGCGCCTGCATATAGGTATCCCCCAGGTCCTCAGCTAAAGAAAAACCTTTCTCAAATGAGATTAAAGCATCCCCATAACTACCCATGAGTTTATACACCCTGCCAATTTCATAATATACCTGCATGGCCTGCCGGGCTTTTTGAGGTTCTTTTAGGTAATACTGATTGGCCAACAAGTAAACCTGCTCAGCATCTTCGAGTGCCCTGTGAGCGACATATATCCCCCCAAGTTTCATTTGAATCCATGCAGTGAGGGAATCAGATGGCATGCTTTCGGTCAATCTTTGCACTTGCCTGGCATACTGAATAGAAACATTGGGGTTTGATTTAACCAGGTCCATGGAAGCTTCCAGAAGCTGTAAAACGCTCAGATCTGCCGGGCCTGTTTCCGGCTGCTGAATCCGCGAATTGCCTGGCTGAGCATGGACTCCAAAACAGACAAACAGAAGAAAACTGAAAATATACTTTTGCAAAGTCATCTTTTATAAATGGACCGGGACAAATATACGCTTGTTAATGGAACAGCCCATCAAAAACTTTTATCATTTGTACTATAAGCCTCGCGATAATTATGATATTTTGCAATTGGAATTATGATATTTTGCAATCCGACTGCAAATACACTACATTTGTCTTAAGAAATTAAGCACTAATACCTATGTGGATAGAACGAGACTATTCCGAAAAAATTACGGAAGCGGTTGAGAGAAGACCAGTGATTTTACTGACGGGAATAAGACAAGCCGGGAAAAGCTCATTGTTGCAACGACTCTTTGCAGATAGTGATTATGTTACCCTTGATAGAATTGTCTTTGCGGAGGAAGCAGAAGAGAATCCAACCATGTTTTTGGATCGATTCCAAAAAAGGGTAATTATCGATGAAATCCAGTATGCACCATCCCTTTTTCGTGATTTGAAAATAAGGGTTGATGAGAACAGGAGTACTAAAGGGAAATGGATCTTAACTGGAAGTCAGCAATTCATACTCATGAGGAGTGTCAGTGAGTCTCTCGCAGGAAGGGTAAGGGTTTTAAACCTTGGCACTTTGAGTGCCAGAGAACTTAACAGAACAAACTTACTCAAGAACAAAAGGGACTTATTGTGGAAGGGAGGGTTCCCAGAACTCTGGGCCGAAAAGCTGGATGCAAAAGAATTCTTTGAAGATTATATACAGACATATCTTGAAAGAGACTTGAAGCAGATTCTCAATGTTACTAAGCTGAGAAATTTCAGGCGCTTTATGTCATTGCTGGCAATAAGAGTCGGACAATTGCTGAACTATTCTGAGATATCAAAAGAACTTGGGGTGGCTGTGAATACCATAAAAGCATGGGTGAATGCCCTGGAGGTTTCAGGATTGATCATTTTGTTACCTCCTTATTACAATAATCTTGGGAAAAGACTAATTAAAGCCCCAAAACTCTACTTCTGTGACAATGGATTGGTATGCGCCTTGCTTAATATTGATTCCCTTGGCATCTTGGAGAAATCTCTTCACCTTGGCAACATCTGGGAGAACTTTGTGCTGTCAGAATATGTTAAGGAAGGATATGTTGCGGGAAAAAACTTATTCTTCTTCAGGGATACAAATGGAGTTGAAATTGACTTCGTAATTGAAAAGATGGGGGAAGTCCTCCTGGTCGAAGCAAAGCATAGTGAACGACCCAACCCATCAAAACTTAATTTCAAAAAGGTCGCCCCACTTTTTAAAAATGTAGTCAGCCCGATAGTTGCCTGTGGGGTTGAGGAAAAGAGCCGCATTGCTTTAAAAGATTATTCTATTTACAACCCTCTCTACGGCTCAAGTCTGTAGATACATATATCCCAGGGTTGTTGAAATATCAGACCTGTCTCTGATTACTCAAACTCACATGTCACCCATGTATACAGAAGCTCAATCCAGCAGTTTGACCTTCCCGCTAGCCACATCATACATGGCTCCTCGGATCTGAATCTCTCCATTGGACTCCATCTCAGATAAGATTTCGCTCTCCTCTTTTATCCGTTGCATACTATGCTTTACATTGAGACTGGCCACCTCATCAACATCGGGAGGCTTATTCCCATATGATTTTATTGCAGGAGCAATCTTCGAAAGCAGGGTAGTAATATTACCCAGTTCCAGCTGATCGCATGCTGCAGTAACAGCCCCGCAGGAGGTATGCCCCATCACCAGGATGAGCTTTGAGCCAATCACCTTACAGGCATACTCCAGAGACCCCAGAATGTCCACATTGACAATATTACCGGCTATCCTGGCATTGAAGATATCCCCGATCCCCAGATCAAAAATGATTTCAGCGGAAGTCCGGGAATCAACACACCCCAGCACTACAGCATAGGGGTATTGTCCAGGAGCACTAATACGCACCTGTTCGGAAAGGTCTGGCCTTTCCATTTTGCCCTCCACAAATCTTCGGTTTCCTGCCAGTAAGCGATTCAAGGCTTCCTCCGGGGTCATATTCTGTTGTATTTCCTGGCTCATTTCTGTCATGGCTTACGCTTAAAATGTGATGCGGTAATCACTCCAATATGTTATAACAATTGATTATAACACTTTTTTATTACATAAAATACAATATACCATTTGAAATGTTCAATCCAGAAAACCGGGTGAAGCTTTATCCTCGATAATCTGCAAGCCTTGAGTCAAGAACTTACACAGTCCGAGCCAGCGAAATAGGATCCATTTAATGTCAGGCTTATATCCCTCCCAGGCGAGTTATTAACACTGCGGCAAAGGTCAATGCCAGGAAAAATCCGACCATATCGGTTATGGTCGTCAGGATAGGCCCTGAAGCCAGGGCGGGATCAATATTGAATCCTTTAAGTATAAGCGGTACTGTTCCACCAATCGAAACAGCTACAAGTGTGTTTATAGAAAGTGCTCCTCCAACAACCAGCCCCAGATATATGTTGCCCTTCCATAACCAGGCAGCGGCACCAATCAGAATTCCGAGAACGATCCCATTGATAAGACCTACCTTGATTTCCTGCAACCAGACCCTCAGTATTTCCTTCGGCTTGACAGCCCCGATTGAAAGTTCCCGCATACTTACAGCCACTGCCTGGTTTCCCGAACAACCGCTCATGTCCGAGATGATAGGAAGGAAAACTGCCAGCGCAATAACCGCAGTTAAGACATCCTCATAGTAAGCGATAACACTGGCAGCAATGATGTTTAAAAGCACATTCACCGAGAGCCATGAGAGCCTCCTCCTGGCACGCAGAAATACAGGCATGGTTCTAAGCTCTTCCCCTCCCACGATACCCTGTGTTTCGAGGTGTTCCTGACTGAGCCGCTTTGTTTCTTCCTCGAGAATATCTCTCCGTAGTACTACTCCTAAAAGTGTTTTGTTTTCATCGACCACCGGAACCCCGAACCAGGTATTCTGATGGAAGAAGCCGATGAGCTCATCTAATGTTGCCCGATGATCAAAATAGCTTACATCTTCTATAATGATCCTGGAAAGAGGGGTGTTTACTTCTGCCAGTAACAGGTCATGTATCTGTAAAACACCCGTCAATTTACCTGTGGATGAGATAACAAAAATATACCTCAGGGGATAATCAATGTATTTCTTGGAAAGCGCTCTTAATTGATTTATGATTTCATCGACCGTCATGTGCTCTTCGAATGCAAAATATTCCATCCGCATCAATCCACCAGCGGTGTCATCATCATACACCAGAAGCTTCCTGACGTCCGCCGCCTCCTCCGGATCCATTTTGTCAAGTATAGCGATGGCGTCGTCCTGATCAAGCTCTTTTAGAATATCGGCTTGCTCATTGCTTCCCATTTGATCGAGAATAGCGGCAGCATCTCTTTCGGAAAGATCCTCAATAATTTCAACAGCCTGCGACTCGGGGAGCTCCTCCATTACATCAGCAGCATTTCCAGGTGCCAGCATGGTAAGCAGTTTCATCTGATCGTCCCTCTTAAGATGACCCATGAGGTGTACAATTTCCTTTGAATTCATGGAATCGATTAGCCCGGTAAGTCCTTCCAGGTTGTCCTCTTCCATCAACTGGATTGTATCCTTTCGATGATGTAGTTTATGAATTTGCGACATCGTATAATTGAAAATTTAGATTTCGAGATTATATCAGAAGTAAGTTATAATACTTTTCAGAATTTCAAAGGTTCACAGAATGAAGCAAAATGAATAAATCATTGTTCAGTACCGCAAGGATAAGGCAATCATATACCCCTTAATGATTCTGACTGTATGTCCGGATTTATCCTGATCGGTTCGGTGATTTCCGGGTGAAATACAATTTTACTTAGATTTGAAAATATCGGAGTATGAAAGAATAGCTAAGTACCAAAAAACTTCTCTTCTGCTCCCGTTACCCGGCTGCCATATTTCCGTCTAAATATTGCACAAAACAAAACTACCATGTTGTTACCGGACAAAACCCGACAGATTCGAGGCAATACCATTGCTTTTATAGTTGCAGCCGTGCTTCTCTCTATTATTGTGATGATCATGATGCTCATGTAGCAAGGATTGGATGAAATCATTACTGATATCAGCTTTGAAGCGTTTGTCTCCCTTATTCCGGTCCTGGTGTTTTTCGCTGGAGTAGACCAGTGCAAAATCACCTGCTTTCGTGGACTGCTCCTCCCCTGCTTCATTCACAAGCGCACCTTCACCCCCGATCACATTAGCAATATGTAATATAAATTAACGAACCCCGGATCTAACTGTTGCGTGAAAACATATGCGCATTTAACATAAAATATATTGTATTATGTACTTTAGCATCTTACATTGTTATTTTATAAACCATAAATCCGGGAGGTAGAGTGCTCTTTTAACATGAAACGGCGAAACTTTATAAAAACCACTGCAGCCGGGTCGGCAATCTTATTGTCGTCCGGTGCATATGCATTTAGTTCCAGCGCATCAAATACTAAAAAATTTGCCCGTCAATCGAAGCGGAAGATCCCAATTGCCTACGATGTTGATGTAGTGGTCATTGGCGGATCAACCGCCGGGGTGGCAGCAGCCGTAGAAGCTTCACGTGCCGGAGCCAGTGTATTCCTGGCTGCACAGGAACCTTACCTGGGTGAAGATGTTTGTGGAACATTCCGTTTATGGACGAAAGACAAAAGCATTTTAAACACCGAATTGGGTGCCGCTATATGGAGCGAAGGATTGCCCAGTCAGTTAAAAGCAAAGAAAGCACTTGATGATGCCTTAATCAATCAAAAAATAAACTTCCTGTATTCATGTTTTGTAAGCGATATCCTGACAGATGAAAACGGAAACGCGGCCGGGGTGATAATGGCAAACCGATCGGGCAGACAGGCCATTGTGGCCAAAACCATTATTGATGCCACTCCTCGCGGATTGGTCGCAAGAATGGCCGGGGCAGAATTCGGCAGCTTTCCGGCAGGCAGGCAGAATTTCAAATTTACTGTAGTTGGTAACAGGACAAAAGAATTGTCCAATCTTTCTGCCAGGATCCATGAAGCGCCTGTTCAGATAAATTTTACCTCTGCAGGGAATGCAGGAGATGGAAGTTTTCAAAAAGCCAGTATTCAATACAAAGCCATTGAATATTCGATGCAAATTGATATGAAAGATGACACGTGGGCATCTTTTGCCAATGCAGAGCAAGTTGCCCGCGACCTTACCTGGGATGCCGACCAGGTGGAATCGGCGGATCTGCTTTTTCAGAACCCGCCCGATAAAATGGTGGGACAAAAACGATGGAATAACGAGAAGGTTGACCTTGATAAAATCAATCTGGACGTCTTTAAACCAAAGGATACAGATCATGTTTTCGTTTTAAGCGGAAGTGCCAGTCTTAGCGACAAAGCTGCTGAGACACTTTTAGCACCCGGAAAGATGATTCGAATTGGAGAGCGAATTGGAAATGAGGCGGCCTTTATCGCAAGCAATACAAAGGCCCCTAAACGATTGATAGCTAAAGGAAATTCCAATCTGAGTGTCGAAACGGGAGATGTAGGTGAATTCCTGGATGGGCTGCGCCCATCGCTGAATTTAGGCGAGATCGTCTCAGAAGAAACCTCACTACCAATCCTGGGTGAATACGATGTTGTTGTTCTTGGCGGCGGGACCGCAGGTGCACCTGCCGGCGTGGGTGCAGCGCAAAAGGGAGCCAGGACCCTTGTAATTGATTACATGCACGGATTAGGAGGAATGGGAACCCAGGGAATGATAGGAAAGTATTTCCACGGATATCGCGAGGGTTATACAAATATCGTAGACCGGGGTGTAAAGGATATGGGACCCGACCATCCTCGCAAAAAAGGTCGCCTGGCTGAATGGGTGTTCGACTGGAAAACCGAATATTTCAGAAAAGAAATCCGGGCATCCGGTGGTCAAATCTGGTTTGGGACGATTGGCTGCGGGGCCTTCGTTGAAAATAACCAGGTAAAGGGAATTGTGGTTTCCACTCCCAATGGAAGAGGTGTCGTTCTGGGTCATTCCATCATCGATTCAACGGGAAGTGCAGATATCGCCATTGTTGCCGGAGCATCCTACAATTACACAGATGGTAAATCAGTGGCTGTTCAGGGATCAGGCTTCCCCTTCAAAAACCCAAATGATTTTTATAATAACTCCGACTGGACCTTCATCAATGATTCCGACATGCTGGATGTCTGGCGTGCCATGGTGGTGGCCAAGGATAAATTTGAGGAACAATACGACATTGGGAAAATTCCACAAACCCGGGAGAGACGAAGAATCGTAGGAGATTTTACCATTTCGGTGCTTGATGTATTTAACGAGCGGACCTATCCGGATGCCATCTCGCTGCATAAAAGCTCTTTCGATACACATGGCTTTACGGAAGATCCTTTTTTCTCATTAAAACCACCCGAGCATAGCGGGATTGATGTATATGCATATGTTCCTTTTCGGGCATTGCTGCCAAAGGGTTTAGAAGGAATCGTCGTAACCGGGCTTGGAGCCAGTGCCCACCGGGATGCCATGCCGGTTATAAGAATGCAGCCATGTTTGCAAAACCAGGGTTATGCAGTTGGCCAGGCAGCAGCTATTGCATTTCAGCAAGATAAAAATATCCGGCACATCGATATTAAAGCACTTCAGAGAGAATTGGTTAGAATCGGCAATTTGCCCGAGACGGTTCTAAGCGATACCGACAACTACCCTCCCTCTGCAGAGCTTATTCAGGAAGCCGTGCATTCTGTTGTACATGATCTGAATGGACTCGAGATAATTCTCTGGGATCAGGAAAAAGGCATAAAAGCCTTAACTGCTGCCTTCCACCAGGCTCAAAACGAGGATCACAGACTCACCTACGCCAGAATTTTAGGGATGGTAGGCGTTGAAGTCGGCTGGGAAGTACTTATAAAAGCCATCGATAGTTTCGACGACTGGGACGAAGGCTGGAATTTTACGGGGATGGGCCAATTCGGGCGAAGCATTAGTTACCTGGACAGCCTGCTCATTGCCCTTGGCAGGACCCGGAAAAAAGAAGCGCTTCCGACCATTTTCAGACTGATTGAAAAACTGACCCCCGAAAGCGACTTCTCTCACTTCCGGGCAACAGCACTTGCCCTGGAGAGCATCAACAATCAAAGTGCTGCTGAGCCACTGTACCACCTGTTGGAAATGCCCGGGGTTCGGGGACACTCCATGCCTGATATTCAGACTGCAAAAAAGCTTGAACCCAAATTTAAGAACGATGTAAGTACCAGGAACAATTCCTTGCGGGAATTAATCCTGGCGCGCGCATTATACAAATGTGGGGACTACAACAACGAAGCTTATGAAATTCTGAATGCTTATTCAAAAGACCTCCGCGGACATTATTATAGGCATGCAAGTGGCATCTTGGAGTTAAATAATTTTCTGCCAAAACAAGATCTGGATTGACCCGGGTAAAGTGGCAGCCGATCAATAGGGCAGATCCAGGTAGGTATTTTCATAAGGGATTATTTCGAATGCCGTATTTTGCGTGGGATAGGGAGGGAGAATGACACGGGACCCATTCCCGCCGGAAACATACACCTCTCCGGTAACCGGTGATACCTCCAATCCGTTTGTAATAATATTCGGGATTCCTTTGCTGATGTTTTCCCAGGTTTTACCACCGTCCCGGGTTCGGAATAATTTATTACCCGTATTGTCACGTAAATTGACCATGTACATGATATCGGGGAAACGCCGGTCAATGGCAAATCTAGTGATCATGAAATTCTCTTCTTTCTCCTCCCCGTTCATGGCGTCTAATTCCTCATATCGACTTCCTTCAGGGAGTTCTAAATTCCATTTCGCCACCTGACCGGAAGCGCTTGCCGTGAAAAAAACATTGTGGTTTTTCGGGTGAACTCTGAAGATACTTCCCAATTTCCAGTCCACTGCAGCCACCCGTTTCCAGTTCATTCCCCTGTCTGCTGATCTCCAGATTTCTTCATCGCTCATTGCATAGACCACCCTGCCATCCGTATAGGACAAACCAGAAATGATACACCCTTCAGGCAATGGAAGCTCATGCCAGGTTTTTCCGGCATCATCGGAATACTCCCTGCCGGCATAACAATAATCAGGGTCCTGCTGATCGAAACCGATAAAAGTTCTCAGCTTGTTTTCGCTTCTGACAACGGTCCATGATTCACCATTATCCTCAGTTCGCAGCAATTTTCCTCTGACACGGCCAATATTCACAAGAATAATGCCCGTGGATCCGTCTGGATGCAAAGCCCCTCCCATACAGGTGGTATGCAGCAGCTTATACTTTGAACTGCTGATCTTTGAAGGGCTAAACCATTGCCCTCTGTTATCGGTATACCATACTCCTTTGTCGATGGTGAAATAGCAAAACCGATCTGGATTGGACGGATCAAACATTTGTTCATGGTTTGTCCCCACATGCTGTGAGCCATTAAAGAAATCGTTCGACGGAATCCAGTGGTCACCCCCGTCATCCGTACGGTGGTTTTTCGCATTGCCGTGGACAAAGGCTTTGTCAGGATCCCGGGGATCGGGAATCACCCAGGCCATATTCCCGCATATCCGGGTATGCCACGATCCTGATTGACCAGGCCTGGGAGTAGAGATCACTTCCAGGTTCCAGGTTATCCCTCCATCCTTGCTGACTCTTATTTGCTCACCACTTTCTCGAAATGCGGTGGCAAAAATGCGTTCAGGGAAGTTCCTGTTTACAAAGCATTTCTGGATGTCAGGATAGTTATACAGCTCAATCCAGCTATTTCCTGCATCCTCTGACCTGTAGATCCCGTGATGACTCACAGCCACAATGAGCACCTTTCCGCGGGGACCGATATACAGGTCTCCAAATACCTGACCTTCCGGTAATCCTTTCTTCCCGCTGAGAAGTTCAATGCTACCATTCTCCTCTGTGGCTTCTTCCAAGCGGAACAATCCTTTATTCCCGTACATATATACGACATCGTCAAGCAAGGGGTGGACCCGAATTCCGTTGATCTTGTTCCCAAAGATTTCGGAAGGAAGTTTTCTGACTTCCTCCCAGGTCAGCCCGGCATCGTCGGAGAGGAAAAAACCATCGTCAGCTTCCGTGCCACCCTCTGGATTTTTTTGGTACCCGGCCACCCCGGGATTAGAAAACTCTCCAAAAGCAGCATACCAACGAGTAGCATAACCCAATTTTTTGTTTTTACTTGAAGGGGCATGCGCAATCAGGTTGGTGGTGTTTCTGATCTCCCCCAGGTATTTTCGGGGCAGGACCCGGGTCCAGTTTATCCCTCCGTCCGTTGTCCTGTAAATCCCCTGGTAATCCTCATTTACCCGATCCCAATTCCTGGCATGCGATGCTGCCAGGACAAGATTTTTGTCCAGCGGATCGGCTTCAAGGGCAATCATACATCTGGCATACAGACCCCTGTTCATTAAATTATTCCAGGATCTCCCTGCATCGAGCGACACCCATACTCCACCCATATCCTGGCCCATATAGATCCGATCCGGATCGGACTCACTGTAAGCAAAATCCAGCATATACTGTTCACAATCTCCGGGAATACATCCGGCATCAAACTCCTCCTTTGTGATCAGTGGTAAAAGCTTTACATCATTTTCATCAAGCAGCGCTTTTGAGGAGGCAACCAGCACCTGGTAGGCGTCCTGCCCTGTATTTCCTTTTTCATAAAGCGTGATTTCCCCGCTTAAGAGGGGATCTCCGTTTCTGATGCTCAAAGGGGCAAGCTCTTGATTACACTGCAGATTTGTTCCTGAAAGTCCTTGTCCAAGACCCATTAGTGTCGCGAAAAACGACAAGGCAAGGAAGGCGAGGGTCCTATTCATTTTCAAATTTTAAGATGAAGGTACAATCCTCGTCAGCCGTATTTTCAATAACTCCGGGAAGTGTGATCGTTTCCATATCTTCCATCACTGCATGAGAATTTCGGATCCGCGCGAAGGAATAAAGCCCGGCTTTCCCCTGAAGTCTTACAGATCCGGAGGCTGGAAAATACAGGGCAATCTCGCTTAAATCTTCTTTTGCCAGGCAAAAAGCCTCGTTGTCTTCCCTTTCCGATAGCAGCGTTTTGTTGGGAACCAGTTTGAAAAAGTCCAGCTCCTCCGTTAGAATCCTGGCACTTTTGACCTG
>CAZRPW010000001.1:0-2827 GCA_964601975.1 uncultured Bacteroides sp. | reverse complement strand
GCCGCCACCTCCAGCGCCACCTTCTCGTTCACAGACCATTCTATATGTAGGGGCGAACTGAAGCATGTCCGGCGAAAATATCCCTCCAGAAGCGCTCCTTTCCATCCTGGTGAGAACCTGCCCAGATATTATCCCGGTCCCCTCCATAAATTTTCACATTGTTGATCGGGCGAATCTTCCCGGAATTGAGCACTGCATTCCTTACCCAGAGCGCGGTCTGATAATGAGTTTCGCCTTTCTGGGCATTGTTATTGGCCACGTCGATGAATTGATAGGACAGGGTATCTTCAAAAGTAAACAGGAAGTTTGCTGAATCATGGATATTTGGATCCAGGTAGTCTGCAAACCAACCTCCCAGTGCGGTGTCCTGAACAATGGCTGTTTCGACTTCTCCTCCGCTTGGATCCCAGCAGTCCCACATTTCGGTTACATATATTTTCTTTCCTTTCTTTGCGGCTTCATTATGAATGTATTCCGCCCAGAATTTACCCCATTTATAGTGGGCCGTTGTCTCGTTGTCTATGGAATACAATACGTTGTTATAATTAAGGGTGATGGACAGCAGCTTATCGACAAACTTTTTCTGGTAGTCAAGGAGCAGGGTGTTGTTGCCCAGTTCGGGCACGGACTGGAAAAACTCTGAAGCACCTGATTGGGCTGGCAGATCACGTACTTCAGGTAAACCCGATGTTTCGGCCGTATAATTGCGGTTCAGTTTCGGATTAAACACATTCTGTATCCAACCTTCTTCTCCCCAATAGAAATCATAAGTGGCCCAGATCTCAATCTGCGCAATTATATCAAGCTCTTCGCAATAGCCGAGGGCACTGTCCAGTTTAGTCCAGAATACCGGGTTTGGTTTATCCAGGTCATATAATCCGTCATCCCCTTTGACATAGGCTTTAACATCACCTTCATCCCGGCTGCTCATGGTACAGCGGATGTAATTTCCCCCAACCGAGCTCAATAGTTCGAGGTGGGACCTCAGGTTCTCAATTTGAAAAAGGTTATCATTTTTAGTCCCTCCGATTAAAAGTACCGGAGATCCGTTGTATTCCCAGTAAAAAGGGTTTTCATTGTAAATCTTGATCCCATCCTTGGTGGAGTTGTCCGTATTGGTACAGGAAATACTTGCCACAGACAGAAGGAGGGTGGAAACATAGAAGAAAAATAATCTGAATGGTTTCATGAAGCTTGGGCTTATTTAGGTTATACAGTAAATAACTCTGTAAAATTAAGTGTTTGAATATCCTGAACAAATAGGTTAGCTTCATTTTCCGATCGTGCTCTTGTTTGGTTGGGGACCTTCAGTTCCGTGGAGAATGCAGTCTCTCAGCAGTTCATCACCCGGACAACAAAACCATTCTCCGGGTTCGCATAATCAAAGAAGGAAACGAATAATTACAATTTTGCTAAATCAAAACAAATACTGAAATTGACATAGCTGGAAAAATAGAAACCAGAATGAAAAAAGAAATACAATCCATCATTGTGGGGGTCCTGCTTCTGGCCGGATTCCCCGGAGTTTGTCAGGACAATAATAATGCACTTCATATCCCGGAAGACATCATTGTAGAAAAAAACCTTGAATATGCAGTAACCGACGGAAAAACACTGTTGTTGGATTTGTATATGCCGGCTAACACGAATCAAGCACCGCTTGTAATCTGGGTGCACGGAGGTGCATGGAAGGGAGGAAGCAAGAACAACCCGCAACATGCAGTAAAACTGCTGGATGATGGTTTTGCAGTGGCCAGCATTAACTATCGATTAAGCCAGGAAGCTATTTTCCCGGCTCAGATTGTGGATTGTAAAGCGGCTGTCAGATGGTTACGCGCCAATGCCGGAAATTATGATTACAACGCTGAAAAAATCGGGGTGTGGGGCTCTTCTGCCGGTGGACACTTAGTAGCACTCATGGGCACTTCCGGAAACCTCAAAAGATGGGATCTTGGTGAGAACCTTGACCATTCCAGTGCTGTTCAGGCAGTTTGCGATTGGTACGGGCCCTCCGATTTTCTTAAGATGGACGATTTACCGGGATCCTTTGCACACCTGGATGAAAACTCACCTGAATCTATGCTCATTGGGGGGGATATAAGGAAGCATCCGGAAAAAGTCCGGGAAGCTAATCCCATAAGCTATATTTCTGAAAACACCCCGCCATTTTTGATTATGCACGGTAAAAAAGACAGGACAGTTATTCACCAGCAAAGCATCTTATTGCACGATGCTCTGAAAGCCCATCACATTGATTCGGAGCTGATTTTGCTCGAAAATGCAGGACATGGTGGCAAACTCTGGGAAAACCAGGTTTCTCTTGTTTCAGAATTTTTCAATACTACTTTAAACTCTAAATAATCCAAATCTCTTTGCGACTGTCCAAGCCCTTAATCTGGAAGCAAAGGCAATTGTATCATAAGCGAACAATAAAAACGGAGTGTTTGTTCGTTTATTGAACACTCCCCGGTGCATGGCTAAACCACATTGACAGCTGCAGCTTCAGTCTCCACAAACTTCTTCAACTGTCTTACAGCCGCTTTCGAAGTTGCAAGCGAGCTGCATCCACCCACACAACCGTTTTCGCAGGACATTACCTCCACCAACGCAGGAGACTTCCCTTTCAAAGCGACTTTTAGCTTTCTTAAAAAAGTCCGGTCAATATCATCAAAACGAATTGCTTCAAAGTCCACCCCGGGAAGAAAAGCAGCAACCGCATCAGCAACCCCTCCGGCCTGGGCAAAATACCTTGCAGGCGCAGAAATATGGTGTTCCAAACCACGCTCTTCACATTCAGATATTTCGGTTTCGGTGGCAATCAACCAGG